>CAZWGW010000023.1:14269-20299 GCA_964633565.1 uncultured Planctomycetaceae bacterium | reverse complement strand
GACGCCATCGGCCGGATTGTGATGAACCTCGTCAAGAACGCGGCCGAAGCCCTGAGTGGCCGGCCGGGCGTCGTGATCGTCAGCACCGGATGGATCGAACTCACGACGGAGGACGTCAGCAACGGGAACGGCTGCGGCGCGCTGCGCCCGGGGCGGCACGTATGCCTCACCGTCTCCGACACCGGCTGCGGAATTGATCGCGCGGCGCAGGTCCGACTGCGCCGGGAATCGTTCACGACAAAATCCAACGGCCACGGCCTGGGACTGGCCTCGGTCCGCCGGATCGTGGCCGCCCATCACGCCGGTTTTCAGCTCGAAAGCCGCGTGGGCGCCGGAACCACGGTGCGCGTGCTGTTCAACACTGCGCCGCCGATCGACGACAGCCTGCCGCACACAAATCTTCAACACACCAACGAAAGGGACTGGCGATGACCACGAAAACCGCGTGCGACACCCGGCAATCAGCATCCGACCGCCAGTGGCAACACATCGGCGAAAGCCAGGGCTGCGCGGACCACGATCACGATCTGCTCCATGAACTCAGCCGCCGGCTGGATGCCTTGTGGCGCTACGACCAGTTTGTCGCCAACGCGGAAGGCCGTCCGACCCTGCAGACCTGTTGGCGCGACCTCAAGACGCTGGAACTGGAGTGCGTCGCGCGACTGAAGGCGCTCATCCGGGAGGAGATCCAGCAGGGCTGCTTTTGACGTGCGGCAATCGGCCGTTTCGACGGCCAGGGAGATTCTCATGAATACTACATCCGGAATGACGATGGCGCAGCACGTCGCGCGGGTAGCGCGCGACTTCCAGCAGCAACGGACCGGCCACGCACCCAAGGCCGTGACGGTCGTGCTCGGCGAGGGGACGCTGGTGGTGACATTGCACGAGGTGCTGACCCCTGCCGAACTGGCGCTGGCCAAGACGCCCGCAGGCGCCATTCAGGTGCGCGAGTTTCACCGCGAGCTGTTTCAGAGTTCCGTGGGCGCGCTGCGGGAGGAGATCGAGCGGATCACGGGCGTCCCCGTGCGCGAAGCCGCCGCGGAAGTCGAAACGACGACCGGCGCCGTCGTGCACGTCTTCACCAGCGGCACGATGGTGCAGGTGTTTCAGCTCGCCGGCGGCCTGTCGGCCGAGACCTGGAATGGAAGCACACAGACCGGCTGTGGTGAGTTCGACGATCGGGCCATGAGCCTGCACGAGGAACGGCCTTGAGTTCGGCAACGCGGGCGCGTCGCCTGCGGCGAGCAACCTGGTTCCGTTCCCCACAATGAATGAGGAGTGATTCCCATGACTCTCGGCACCCTGTTGAGTTGGGTTGTGTGTGGGGTGATCGTCGGCCTGATTGCACGGGCATTGATCCCCGGGCGGCAGAGCATGAGCCTGCTCATGACGGCGGTGCTGGGCATCGTCGGCGCCATTGCAGGGGGGTTCCTGTACTGGGCATTCCAGGGTCAGCCGGGGCTTTCGTTCTCGCTCTCCGGCAACGCCTGGCACGGCTGGATCATCTCGATCCTCGGGGCCGTGCTCGTGCTCGCGGCATTTGCGGTGTTGCGACCCAGGCGGTGGTGGCAGTAGGTAGTGCGCCAACAGGGCGTTGCCGGATGGGACGCCCGGTGCGCGACGGCACTGTGGACCATGACAAACAGGAGAGTCTCTGATGTTGTCTCTGAACCGAAAATGCCAGCAATCCGTGGTGATCGCAGGGGACGGCGTTCCCGAGAACGTGTTGAAAGTCACCGTACTCAAGATCCGTGGAGGACGAGTCAAGCTGGGTCTAGAAGTTCCGGCCGGCATCCACATCGAGCGCCGCGAGGTATCGGAACGACGCGGGGCCGGTGGCGGTCAGCCGCACACCTCGCAGGGCCGCCCCGCGGCGTCCAGACAGGAATCGGACCGGTGGGAGGATGACGGCGGACCCGGCGTCCCGGCAGGAATTCCTGCCGTGCTTCACGCAGCGATCCGCCTCGCATCATGCCAGCGCTGACTTGGTCCGTGCACTTCACAAGGAGAATCTTACGATGTTCGAACAACTGCTGACCTACGCCGCGATTGCAGCCGGGATCACGTTAATCGCCGCGCTGCTGACCACGTTCTTTACCGTGGAGCAGCGCACCGCGGCGATCATCCAGCGCTTCGGGAAGTTCGTGCGGGAAGCCGGGCCGGGGCTCAACACCAAGGTCCCCTTTCTCGACCGCGTGGCGGGGCGAATCAACCTCCGCGTGCAGCAACTGGACGTCAAGATCGAGACGAAGACCGAGGACAACGTGTTCGTCCAGATGGTCGTCGCCGTACAGTTCTACGTCCTGCCGGAAAAGGTCTACGACGCGTTCTACAAGCTCGATGACGCGCGGCGGCAGATCACGTCGTACGTGTTCGACGTGGTGCGGGCCCAGGTGCCCAAGATCAAGCTCGACGACCTGTTCGAAAAGAAGGACGAGATCGCCGACATCGTCAAGTCCGAGCTGGAACAGGTGATGGCGGGGTTCGGCTACGGGATCCTCAAGGCGCTCGTCACCGACATCGACCCCGACGCCAAGGTGAAACAGTCGATGAACGAGATCAACGCGGCGCAGCGGATGCGCGTGGCCGCCACCGAGAAGGGGGAAGCGGAGCGGATCATCAAGGTCAAGTCGGCCGAAGGAGACGCCCAGAGCAAGGCCCTGCAGGGGCGGGGCATCGCCGATCAGCGGCAGGCCATCGTCGCCGGTCTGCGGGATTCGGTGGACGAGTTCCAGCGGTCGGTGCCGGGCACGACGGCCAAGGACGTGATGAACCTCGTGCTGATGACGCAGTACTTCGACACGCTCAAGGAGATCGGGGCCTCGTCGCGGACGAACGCCATCCTGATTCCGCACTCGCCCGGCAGCCTGTCGAGCCTGAGCGACCAGATCCGCAACGCGATGATCGAAGCCAATCAGGTGGTCAAGACGCCCAGGATCAGGCCGGAGGTCTTCGCCGTCGCCGGCGATGGCAACGGTTCGTGACCCGACATCCCGAAAGAAAGGCAGGTCAGCCGTGTTGGTATTAACCAGGAAATGCCGGCAGTCAGTGGTGGTCGAAGATTGCGGCGCCGCAGCGCAGAAGCTGACGATCACCGTGCTCGAGATCCGCGGCGCGCGGGTCAAATTGGGCTTTGACGTCGCGGGAGACGTCCCCGTCCATCGGGGCGAGGTGTGGGCCCGCATCAACGGCAACGGCGAGGGTGACGGCACGACAAGCTCTTTACATCGGGCTCAACGGAGTTCGATCCCATCTGTCTCGTACAAGGAGTCATGCCATGAACTGGGACCAGATCCAGGGCAACTGGAAACAAATGACCGGTAAGGTCAAGGAGAAGTGGGGCAAGCTGACCGACAACGAACTGACCATGATCGCGGGCAAGCGCGATCAGCTCGCCGGTCTCCTGCAGCAGCGCTATGGCTATGCCCATGAGCAGTCGGAAAAGGAACTCGATGCGTTTGCACGGGAAGTGAAGTTGTGAGCCGGCGCGGCTCATTGAGAAACAGAACAGGGAGCCGTGTTGAACTCGCGCGTCGCGAGTCACCGCGGACCCGCATTTGAGAAAGTGATAGACCCATGAAGACATTGACCCTTGGCCTGATGGCGCTGCTGCTGGCGACCGCCACCAGTTGCGGTCGGAGTTCCCCTGAAGTGGAGGTTACGGCCAAGCCGGCCGCGCCGGTGGAGACGACCGCCATGAAGCCGATTGCCGGGGAGGCGGATCGCACGTTCAGCCTGAGCGTCCCGTTCGAGTCGGTCAGCTTGACCCAGGGAGGTGAAGCCGCCGTGCGGATCGGGATCAATCGGGGCCAGAACTTTGCCGAAGAGGTGGCGCTCAAGCTGTCCGGCCTGCCGATGGGAGTCACCTTGGACACGAAGGACCCCGTGATCACGCAGGGCAGCACGGGCGTGGCCCTCTTGCTCAAGGCTGACGCCGACGCCGCACTGGGGGACTTTACCGTCAAGGTGACCGGTCACACGGCCAGCAGCGCCGCCGATTTTTCCGAAGAGATCAAGATCAACGTGGCCCAGAAATGACGGAGGGGGCGCGTTTGTCACGCGCCACAAGACATCCGATCCGGCCCGGCCTCGCAGCCGGGGACCGTGTTCGAAATTTTCATGAATGGCCCTGCCGGCTGCGCGCCGGCCCGGCCCTGTCCGAAGGAGGACTTGACCATGTTACAGATTGCCATCACCTGCCTCATCATCGCCCTGATTGCGGCACTGCTCGGCTTCGGAGGACTTGCCGGCTCGTTTGTCGGTGTGGCGAAGATCCTCTTCGTCGTGTTCCTGATCCTGGCGGTGATCTCCTTCCTCGGCGGCGGGCTCCGCAGGGGGCGCTCCGGGCTTTAGCGGGAGACTGCGGACCACACGACGCAGATCGTCAACCTGGCCGGAGCGCGCCGCGTCGCCGGAGACACAGGATTGACCCACGTGCAACACACTTCACACAGGACACAACTCATGAACCGATGTCGTTTTCAACACTGGTGGTCACTGGCCGCACTGGCGGCTGCCGTCACAGCCCTGGGCTGGAACCAGACCGTTTCCGCACAGCCGGACCGGCCGGGCGCCGAGGAGGGGATCGAAGTCCTCACGCGCGGCCCCGTACACGAGGCGTTCGCGGAAACCGTCACATTTGACCCGGAGCCGGGCCTTGTCGCGGCTCGCGCACCGCCGGACCCGATCGAGGAACTGCCGCCGGAACAACGACCGGCGGGGGATAACGTCGAATGGATCCCCGGTTACTGGGGCTGGGACGATGAGCGTGAAGACTTCCTGTGGGTCAGCGGCTTATGGCGGAACCTGCCGCCGGGTCGCGAGTGGGTCGCCGGTTACTGGGCCCCCACGGGACAGGGCGCACAGTGGACCTCCGGCTACTGGGCCGACGCCGCGTCGACCGAGCGGGAATACCTGCCCGAGCCGCCGGCTACGGCCGAGGCCGGTCCCAACATCGCGCAGCCCTCGCCGGACTACAACTGGCTGCCGGGGAGCTGGACGTGGCAGGACAACCGCTACGCCTGGCGGCCCGGATTCTGGGCGCAGGGCCAGCAGAACTGGGACTGGATCCCGGCGCATTACCAGTGGACGCGGCGCGGTTACGTCTTCGTCGACGGCTACTGGGATTACTCGGTCGACCGGCGCGGCGTGCTGTTTTCGCCGGTCTATTTCAGTCCGAGCGTCTACGGGCGGCGCGGCTTCTCGTATTCGCCGTCGCTGGCGATCAACCTCGCCGGGTTCATGAGCAATCTGTTCCTGCGGCCGAGCTACGGTCACTACTACTTTGGCGACTACTACGGATCCAGCTACGCCAGCGGCGGGTTCTACCCGTGGTTCGCGTACGGCTCCAGCGGCTATGGCTACGATCCGTTCTACGCCCAGCAGCGCTGGCATCATCGCCAGGACCGTAACTGGGCGCAGCGCATCCAGTCGGACTTCGACAACCGCCGGGACAACGAAGGAGCGCGACCGCGGCGGACGTGGAAGGCGCAGCAGGAACTCATCACCAGCGGAAGGAATAAGGACCCGGGCCTGGTCGTCGCGACGCCGTACGAAGAGGTGCTGAAGAGCCAGGAGGGACGGACCCGCTTCCAGCCCGTGGACCAGGTCGAGCGGCAACGGCTGAGCCAGCGAAGCAAGGAAGTGCAGCAGTTCCGCACGGAGCGGCAGAAGCTCGAGACCGACGCCGCGGACGCCGCCACGGCGCAACCGGACCAGCCGCGCAAGCCGGCCCGCGTGAAGCAGCCCCGGTCACCGGTCGTGGCGAAACCGGCTGAGCAACTCGGCCCGGACCAGGCGCTGCCCAAGCGGCATCAGGCGCCCGAGCCTGATCTCAAGGTCGAGCCGAAGCCGCGAAAATCCCGCGGCAATCGTGCGGAGCAGGGCACTCCCAGCGGCAGCGAGCCGCGGGGGAAGCCCAAAGGTGAGTCCGGCGGGAAGCCGCAGGGCGCTCCGAGCGACAAACCGCAGGGTGCATCAAAGGAACAGCCCAAAGGCGGATCGCAGGAGAAGTCCGGGAAGAAGCCCAAG
>CAZWGW010000023.1:2014-14259 GCA_964633565.1 uncultured Planctomycetaceae bacterium | reverse complement strand
GTCGAGCCGAAGCCGCGACAGCCCCGCGGCAATCGCGCGGAGCGGGGCAACCCGAGCGGGAATCAGCCGCGGGAAAGCCGGCAAGGCCAACCCAGGCGCGAGGAACGCTCCAACGATCAGCCGCAGGGGAAACCAAAAGGTGAGTCCGGCGGCAAGCCGCAAGGCGCGGCGAGCGACAAACCGGGGGGCGCTTCCCAGAAGCAACCGCAAGGCGGATCGCAGGAGAAGTCCGGGAAGAAGCCCAAGGAGTAGATGTCACGACCGCCTCCGACGCTCGTCGGACAGGCGCGATTCGGGCGCCGCGGCGTGGCCCCGCACCATCGATACGCCACCCAGTGAGCAGCGGCCTGAGCGCCGCGGGGTCACACGCGGCGTCCTGTGGGCCGGATCATGAACAACACCAGTTACGAAGGAGATCAGTCATGAGGAAGCTCATCACAGTCGTAGTCGTGCTCGCGGTGTGCGTGGTCGGCTTCGGTTTCTACAGGGGCTGGTTTGCCCTGTCGAGCCCCAGCTCCGTCGCGGGGAGGAACGACGTCAACGTCAACCTGGCGACGGACACGGACAAGATGAAGGCGGATGCCGAGACGGTGAAAGACAAGGCTGCGGAACTGACCGGCAACGTCACGCACGGCCGCGTCACGCCAGACGGGGAGACCACCGGCGAAGTGCCGGCAACTCCGGCCCCAACCGATGACGGGCCACCACCGGCGGAGGCGCCCGATACAGCGCAGTCGGACGGCAATTAGCGGGCACATTTCCAGGCTCGCAGTCAGGCGGACGGAGTTGTCGCGCCAGACGTGCGGGCGCACTCTCACGGAGAACGACAATGCTTTGGACCATTTTGCTGGTGATTCTGATTCTGATGTTGCTGGGAGCACTGCCCCGCTGGGGCCACAGCCGCAACTGGGGATACGGGCCCAGCGGCGGGCTGGGGCTGATCGTGCTGGTACTGGTCGTCCTGCTGCTGGCAGGGCGGGTTTGACCAGGACGATCGCGACAGGACCGTCGGCCGACAAGGAGGCAACTCATGTTCACAAACAACAGACACACACGCGGCGCGCGGGCCGCCGTGATTTATGTCACCCTTGGGGCGTTGATCGTCGTCTGGAGCGGCATCTGGTGTGTCAACCTGCTCAATGATCCGACGCGCGGGGACAACGCCTTGTCCTGGTGCTATGGGCTGCTGCTGACCGGCGCCACGTTCGTGCTCATCGGTCTGGCCATCGGCTGGATTGGACGGTCCGGGCGGTCGGGACGCTCCACCGCGGGGTCACACGAAGTTGCGACATCAGGGGCGCCGGCCGAAGAGCCCGTCGCGACCAGGGGGCCGGCGGGCAGCACGACGAACCGGACCGTAGCGACGCAGATCAGGCGCGACGCAGGGACACAAGTCGTGGCCGATGAAGAATCGCTGTATTGAATGGTGTGCGATTCGTCCTTCGTGACGTTGTGAGGAGTGATTCGTATGACTGCGGTAACCCTGTTGAGCTGCGCCGTATCTGGTGTGATTGTCGGTCTCGTCGCCCGGCGCCTCCCCGTCACCACCATGCTGGGCATTGTCGGCGCTGGCGCCGGCGTGTTCCTGTATTCCGGGTTCCACGGTCAACCAGGGATCTCGCTTTCGCTCGACGGCAACACCTGGCGTGGCTGGCTCATTCTGATCGGCGGGGCGCTGTTTGTGATTTCGATCACTGCGGTCGTTCACGCGAGGCGGTGGTGGCCGTACTCGTCACCGGGGCGCTCCGAGTTGAAACGTCGTATGAGAACGGCGGCGGTGCTGCGGGACATGGTCCACAGGAGAGATGCAGATGCTGGTGCTCAGGAGGCAGAAGCAGCATTCGATCGTGATCGAGGATGACGGGGTGCCGAGACGAAATCAGCCGTCGGTGAGGAATCGTGCCGTGTGCGATCGACCGCGCGCGCCGGCCACGGAGGCCCGCGGACCACTGCGCCGAAGGATGAACGCCATGCAACTCACTCCACAAGAAGAGACGAATGGAACGGCCGGCCAGGTGATTCCGGGCACGCCCTGCGCCGAGCTTAAATTCGGCAGGGGGGACGAATTTCATCGTGAGCTGCGAATGCGCGTCGAACAGTTCTTCACCCGTACCGGCCGCCGGCCGCGCGACTGCCCGCAGATGTACCTCAAGACGGCGATCATCCTCGGCTGGCTGGCGGCGTCGTACCTGCTGTTGCTGATCGGCGCGGGGACGTGGTGGCTGGCCGTGCCGCTGGCGGTCTCGTTGGGGCTGGCGATGGCGGCGTGCGGGTTCAACATCCAGCACGACGGGGGCCACCAGTCCTATTCGGAGCGCCGGTGGATCAACCGGCTCGCGGCCCTGACGCTGGACCTGCTGGGGGGCAGCTCCTACGTGTGGGCCCGCAAACACAATGTGATCCATCACAGTTACAGCAATATTGCGGGACACGACAACGACATCAATATCGGCGTGTTCGGGCGGCTGGCGCCGCAGCAGAAACGCCTGCGGTTCCACCGCCTGCAGCACCTGTATCTGTGGCTGTTGTACGGTTTTCTGCCGATCAAATGGCAGCTCTACGACGACTTCCGGGACGTCATCACCGGTCGGATCGAAGGGCGCCGGTTCGCGCGGCCGCGCGGAGGGGACCTGGTGACGTTCGTCGGCGGGAAGCTCGTCTTTGGCACGCTGGCCTTCTTCATCCCGCTGCTGCTGCATCCGCCGTGGATCGTGCTGCTGTGCTACGTGGGGGCCGCCTTCGTGCAGGGCCTGGCGCTCAGCGTCGTGTTTCAAATAGCACACTGCGTCGAGGAAGCCGCCTTTCCGCTGCCACGTGCCGATACCGGACGGATCGAAGCCGGCTGGGCCGTGCATCAGGTGGAGACGACCGTGGATTTCGCTCCGCGCAGCCGCTGGCTGTCCTGGTTCATCGGGGGATTGAATTTCCAGATCGAGCACCATCTGTTCCCCCGGCTCTGCCACGTCCATTACCCGGCGTTGTCACACGTCGTGCAACAGACGTGCCGGGAGATGGGGCTGAAATACACGGCGCACCCGTCCGTCTGGTCTGCGCTCGCGTCGCATTTTCGCTGGCTGCGGCGGATGGGGAGACCCGTCGTGGCGATCAGGGAGGGACCGCGGAGGGGACCGGAGGGCTGACGGCGGGGGCGAAAGAACACGGCGGTTTTGTTCCAGGAACGTTCAAGAACCACAGGAGGTGAGGCATGCCGGCCGTAAGACCACTGTTTGTTTCGACCTATCCGCCGGAAGAGTGCGGACTGGCTACGTTCACCCGCGACTCCGCCGACGCCGTCGACCTGGCGGCCGACGAACCGGTGTCGTCGCTGGCGGCAATCCGCAAGACGCCCACGCTCCGCTACACGGACCCGCGGGTCGTCCATGTCATCGACAACAACGATCCAGACTCGTACGCACTCGCCGCGGAGGCCGCCAACGACGGCCCCTGCGACGTGGTCAGCCTGCAGCACGAGTTCGGACTCTATCCCGACGACTGGGGCCGGCGCGTGCTGGACTTTGCGCGCGCCTGCCGCAAGCCACTCGTCACGACGTTCCACACGCTGCTGACCCGGCCGGCCCCGCTGCCGCTCCACCTGATCCAGGTCCTCGCCGCGCGGAGCGAGGGGATCGTGGTCATGACGAAAGTGGCGGCGCGTCTGTTGGCCGACGTCTATGGCGTGGCAGGCCCGCACGTGCGGGTCGTCCCGCATGGAGTGCCGGTCGTCCCGTTCGAGCGCGATGAGACGCAGACAGTGCGGCTGGAGCTGGCGGGCCGCCGCGTGCTGTGTACGTTCGGGCTGATCAACCGGGGCAAGGGATTGGAGACGATGATCCACGCCATGCCGCGGATCGCCGCTGCGTGTCCGGAGGTCGTGTACCTGATCGTGGGCGCCACGCACCCGCAGGTCAAACGCCAGGAAGGCGAAGTGTACCGCGAGAGCCTGATCGCGATGGCCGAGACGCTGGGGGTCGGCGCGCACGTCCGTTTCGTCAACCGGTATCTCAGCCTGCCCGATCTGCTGAAGCACCTGCAGGCCTGCGAAGTCTTCGTGACGCCGTATCCGGGCAAAGACCAGATCGCCAGCGGGACGCTGGCGTACGCCATGTCGGCCGGCCTGGCCGTCGTGAGCACGCCGTACCTCTACGCGGAAGAGGTGCTGGCGCAGGGTCGGGGCCAGCTCGTGCCGTTTGGCGACAGCGCCGCCCTGGCCGCGGCGACGTTGCGCTACCTGCACGACCTGCCGTTCCAGATGGAGACCCGCCGCCGCGCCTACGAATACGCGCGGCCCATGCACTGGCCCAGCGTCGGCCGGCGGTATCAGGAATTGTTCCGTCGTGCGGTCCAGGTCAACGAACGGCACGCGGCACGCCCCGACCGGGGCGCCTACGAATACCTCTCCCGCGCCGACCGGTCCGGCGCTCTGGTTTTTGGAGCCCGCTGATGCACGTTTCCGATTTCATCAACCTGGATCATCTGGATCGCATGACCGACTCCACCGGGCTGATCCAGCACGCGGTCTACAATGTGCCCCGCCGGGAGAGCGGCTACACCACCGACGACAACGCCCGGGCGCTGCGGCTGTGTACGCGGCTGTACAACGATCGTCGCTCGGACCGGATGCTGTCGCGAGTCTGCGTGTATCTGAGTTTTCTCGAACATGCCCGTTGTCCGGTCCGCGGATTCCACAACTTTTTGAGCTACCAGCGCGACTGGCTGGACGCGGCCGGCACCGGCGATTGCCAGGGGCAGGCGGTCCGCGCCCTCGCTGCAGTGCTGGGGAGCAGCCTGCCCGACGGTTACCGCGCGCTGGCCCGGGAGATGATCGATGCCGCCCTGCCGGCACTGGCGGACTTGCGGAGCTTGCGAGCGCAGGCCTACATCATCCTCGCCTGGGGATACTTGTGGACTGAGGGAGTCGACGACATTGAACCGCTCGAGAACGTGGCCCGGCTCGCGGCGGAACGCCTCGTGGAATGCTATCGCCGGTCTCAACGCCCGGACTGGCCGTGGTTCGAATCGCAGATGACCTACGCCAACGCCGTGTTGCCGCACGCGCTGTTCCTCGCCGCGCAGCGCTGGCCGCAGGCGGAATTCCTGGACGTCGCCCGGGATTCGTTCGCGTTCCTCGACAATGAGACGACGGTCGAGAACGTCTTCTGGCCGGTCGGCAACAGCGACTGGTATCCGCACGGAGAGCCGAAGGCACTCTACGATCAGCAGCCGGTGGAGGCCGTCACGATGGCCGACGCCGCGCTCTCCGCGTTCTGGCTGCTCAACGACGAGCAGTATCTCGCGACGTTCGGCCGCGCCCACGGCTGGTTCCAGGGTCAAAACAGCCTCGGGCGGTCTTTGGTCGATGCCCGGCTTGACGCCTGCTGCGATGGTCTGCAACCGCAGGGCGTCAATCGCAACCAGGGGGCGGAGTCGACGCTGGCCTGGCTGTGGACCGAAGTGCATCAGAACGAGATTCAACACGTGCTGGGGGATGATCGGCGGGCGGTCCGGAAGCCGATTCCCGTCGCCGCCGGCCCGCCCCTCTCACAGTCAGCCAACGAACCCCTGTTCGAGGAGGACCCCACCATGACCTAGACGGAACCACGCGAAACGGATTGAAGGAGGACCTCCCGGAGAAAAAGGCCGGGAGTGTGCCGCAGGCGGGTCGCGCTTGGCGATCCGGCGGCACGCACACGCGGACCACACGCGCCGCGAGCCGGAGTCGGCTGGCGGAAGACGGAGGCATGTTGCTCCCGTCATTCGGTCCGCGTTTCACCTACGGAAAGACAGTTCCATGAAGAGTTGCATACTGAAATGGGTAGCCCCGGTGTTGTTCCTCGGCGCGCTGGCCCTGGCGGTGCAAGCGGCCGACGAGAGCACTCACGACGGCAAGCTGGTCCGCATCACGGCGGACAAGCTGACGATGACCGATAAAGATGGGAAGGAACACAGCCATGCGCTGGCCGCCGACCTCAAGGTGACCTGCGACGGCAAGACGTGCCCGCCGGCCGACCTGAAACCCGGCGCGAAAATCCGCGTGACGACGCAAGGCGGCGACCAGCCGGCCGTGACGCGCATTGAAGCACTGGACAAGAACCCCGCGTTCGCGAGCAACCGTCACGACGGCAAATTCGTCAGCATCGCTGCCGACCAACTGACCATGACGGATAAGGAAGGCAAACAGCATTCCCACTCGCTGGCGCAGGACGCCAGGTTGACCCTGGACGGCAAGGCCTGCAAGGCCGCGGACCTGAAGCCCGGGACCAGGATTCGCGTGACGACCAGGTCCGGCGACCCGTCGCTGGCGCTGGGGATCGAAGCGATCGACAAGAATCCCGAGTTCGCGCGGCCCACGCACGACGGCATCGTCGTCAGCGTCACCGGGCGGAAGCTGGTCATGACCGACGACGACGGTCAGGCGGAGCAGACGTGCATGCTGACTGCCGACGCCACATTCACCTGCGACGGCAAGGTCTGCAAGTCGTCCGATCTGAAGGCCGGCATGCGAATTCGCGTGACGACCCGGGATGATGATCCACACGCCGCGACGCAGGTCGAGGCCATCGAAAAGAACCCGGAATTCCGGAAGGTGGCGGTTGCCACTTGAAGTCCACTCTGTCGGCGCGGCCGGAGCCGGTCCGGCAACGACAGACCCCGCCGGGTCTCCGTTGCAGGCTGACTCCGGTCGCTGCCCACTTGACCTTCAACGCTGAATAGGTCGACGAATTGCGTCGGCGTTGAGACAGCCATGCGGATCGCCGTACCGACCTTAGGCAGCACAATGAACCTTTCATCCCCTTAAATACGAATCGGTGCGCGTTCGCGGTGAACGGCGCCATTCCCCAGGAAACCATACCAGCACATTCGCTTGAGGAGACGACCATGTTGCACCGTGCCGCCACGCAATTCGTACTTGGTATAACCCTGCTGTTCGGGATGCAGCCGTTGGGAGCCCAGTCGCGGCCGGATTCCGTTGTCGGGCCGGCATCCGGCATCGAATTCGACGACACCGTGACCGAACGGCTGCTCGTGAGACGGGTCGGTCCGGACTCCCCCGCAGCCTCGGCGCGGCTGCGGTCAGGTGACGTCGTGTTGACGATGGATCAGCGCACCTTTGTGACGCCCGCCGAAGTGGAGGCGTATCTGGCCGGCCACGGGACACAGCCCGTTCACTTCATGGTTCTTCGCGACGGCGAACGACTGCACGTCGTCTACGTGGGCGATTACGCCGATCCGGATGCGCATCGCATCCCCCATCCGAAATATGGTCAAGCCGCGGGCATCGGGATTCGAGTGGCCGGCGGCAGGCCGGTCGTCATCGTAGCCGTTTACAAGAACAGCCCGGCCGACAGTGCCGGCATCCTCCCTGGCGACCAGTTGCTGGCGGTGAATGACGTGGCGTATGCCCGAGTGCCTGACGTTTCCGCGGCGATCGCGCAACATCCCGCCGGCGAAGAGGTCCGTTTGACGATTCGGCGGGACGGCGCTGATCGGGTCATCACCGTCACTCCCGAGGAATGGGCGCGTGCGTTCGACGAGCCGCCGGACGTCCTGCCCGGATGGGAATCCCGCTACCGCCGCTGCGGGTGTTATGTCTGGACGGACGACTTCGCGATGGATGATGACGCCCGCCGGGAACGCGACCGATACGCGGGGCGGGACGCATTCGCCGATGAACTGACGGACTTGCGGGACGAGATCCGCAAGCTGCGACAGGAACTGAATGAGACCAATTCTCGATTGGACAACCTGCCGTCCAAACGCGCCGCAGATTAGTACCACCCGGCAGCCTGCATTGCCCTGGATCTGACTGGTCCAGGTGTATTACATCGGCTGACTGGTCCCGGATTCCCGACGGTCCGTCAAGTCCCCTGCATGGTCGACTCACATGAACAAACTGCTGCTGGTGATCATCGCCATCCTGTTGCCGCCGTTGGCGGTCGGTCTCAAGGCCGGCATCGGCTTTCCCTTGTTCCTCAACATCATTCTGACGCTGCTGGTTTACGTGCCCGGCCTGCTTCACGCGCTGTGGGTCGTGCTGAAGGACTAACGAATCCCTGCGTTGCAACAGGCGCGGCCGGACCTCCAGCGCACCGCGCCCCTGGCAAGGGGGCTTGCTCCGACTGATTGAAGCAGGGTTGCCTACGTCCGTCTGGTCTCGCGGAATTGCGGCGTCTCAGCCAATGTGAACAGCACGACCAATTCTCCAGTAATGGTGCTGATGTCGTGGGGCAGGCTGACGACGCTGGCGCCAGTGACCTGCTCCATGCCGCCACGTCGGCAGACGCGCTGGAATGCGGGTCCGCGGCGGCAGGCCTGATTCTGCCGGATGCGGTGACATCGGCTTCACCGCAAATACTTGGCAGATCGACAAATAAAGAGCGTCGCCCGCATTGACGTTTCGACATCATGCGCCTATTGTAGAGTTGTCCGCGGACCCGACTCCCGATGGGGGAGGGCCTGCAGACCGGCTGTGTAAGTCAATCGGAAGACTAATTACGCGGCAGCCCGGTTGTGCCGGGAGGCCGACTGACGAGTAAGCCGACGTGGTTTGTTCATCGGAAACGGTGAGCAGACCACGTCGGCTTTTTTTACGGTCTGACTCCGGCCGTCCCATGCCTTGCCGCGCAGGCTGCCCGCACCAGGAAAACGAAACGGACGCGAGTGAGTCCCGCGCGGACCGAGCTGGCAGGATACGTTGTACGGTTGATCGGGAGAAACACCATGAAGTCATTCCGCGTCTGGATCCGCCCGCTGGGCGACTTCTGCCATTTCCGTGTCGACGGGATCGACAACGTCCAGTGGCTGCTGGGGCAACTCAGCCAGTCGTTTGTCTTTCGCACGTTCGAACCGATTGGGGAAGTGGAGGGGTCGACGCATTGCACATTCCAGGTCCCCTGCCATCCGCCACTGTCCCCGGCGATCCTGAGACGCTTGCTCAGCGCCATCCCGGAGGTCCAGCTCCTGCGCGAACCGGCCTGATGACGCCGGTGCATTCCTTCACCACGACAGGCAATTGAAATGTTACGCGAATCAAAAGCCCCCAATCTGCACGACGAACTCTTCCAGCGCCATCCCGCCAACCCGATCCTCACCGCACGGGACTGGCCCTACCCGGCGCACACGGTCTTCAATGCCGGCGCGTGCCAGATCGACGACGAAACGATCCTGCTCGTGCGGGTGGAGGACCGCCGCGGCCATTCGCATCTGACCGTGGCCCGCAGCAATGACGGCGTCTCGAACTGGCACATCGACTCCAGGCCCAGTTTCGCTCCCGATCCGGCCAACTACCCGGAAGAGAACTGGGGCGTCGAAGACGCGCGGCTGACGTGGGTCGCGGACCGCAGTGAATGGGTGATTGCCTACACCGCCTACTCTTCGAGCGGGCCGCTGGTTTCGCTGGCGACGACCCGGGACTTCGTCACTTACTCCCGGCTCGGCCCCGTCATGCCCCCTGAGGACAAGGATGCGGCCGTCTTTCCCCACCGCTTCGGGGGCCGCTATGCCATGATTCATCGCCCGGTTTCCGGCGGCAGTTCCGGCGCTCACATCTGGTTGTCGTTCTCGCCCGACCTGATGCACTGGGGCGACCACCACGTGCTGCTGCACGCGCGGCGGGGCGCGTGGTGGGATGCGAACAAGATCGGACTCAGCCCGCCCCCGCTGGAAACGCCGGAAGGCTGGCTGCTCCTGTATCACGGAGTACGGCACACACCGGGCGGGTGTCTGTACCGGTTGGGGCTGGCCCTGCTGGACCTGGAAGACCCCTCGCAGGTGCTCCGGCGCAGCGACGAATGGATCGTCGCGCCCGAGACGCCCTATGAACGCCAAGGAGATGTGAACGGCGTCGTCTTTCCCTGCGGCTGGATTCTGGACAAGGCCAGCGGCGAGATTCGTTTGTATTACGGCGGCGCGGACACCTGTCTGGCGCTGGCCACCGCCCAGGTCGCCGATCTCCTGGCTTACTTGAGGAAGTGCCCGGCGCCCCCCGTACGCAAACGCGCCCGGATGACTTTGCCTGAATAAAGGACTCAAGAGTTGTCGCACTGGCAGTGGCGAACTGGGCGCGCCGATCGTGACCCGTCGCCTCGTTGGCACATGGACGACCGGCGCGGACGCAGATGACCGCGGCTGCGGAACAAGGAGGATATCCCATGAACAGCATGCCCGATCAGGTGGATGAACCACACGACGTCTCCTCGCGCGACGAAAACCACGGAACGCGGTTCCACGTGGCAGGCCCCGTTCCCGACTGGCTTCATGCAGAACGGACAGACCGTCGGCAGCTCGATACGCTGCAGCAGCGCGTGGACGAGCTGGAGACGCTGCTGAGCATCGCGAGCCAGGAAGACTTGTCCCGGCGACTGTTCGATGCGCAGACGCAGCTTGCCGATGCGGTTGCCGAGTGCCGTCGGGCCGAGCAGCACCTGGCCGGCGAGCATCAGGTGAGCCGCCTGCTCGCGGAGTCGACCCAGTTCGACGAAGCGGCTTCGCAGATCCTGCAGGCGATCTGCGAATGTCTCGGATGGGACGTCGGCGTCTTCTGGATTGTGGACCGCGAGTCCGATGTGCTGCGGTGCGCCGAATTCTGGCATGCGCACTCGGTCGAAGTCTGTGCCTTTGAGGACCTCAGCCGGCAGACCCGATTTGCGTCGGGAATCGGGTTGCCCGGGCGGATCTGGGCGAGCGGAGCGCCCGCGTGGGTCCCCGACATGACTCATGACGCGGATCTGCCCCGGTCCTCCACAGCGGCGGCCGTCGGGCTGCACGCGGCGGTCGCGTTTCCGGTCCACAACGGCGTCGAATACCTGGGAGTCATGGAATTCCTGAGCCGCGAGATCCGCCAGCCCGACGACAAGCTGTTCGCCATGATGCGCAGCATCGGGAGCGGCATCAGCGAGTTCATTGAGCGCCGTCGCGCCGAGGAAACGTTGCTGCACCAGACGGAGGAGCGCCGCCTCGCACAGCGGATTCAGGAAGGCCTGCTGCCGAAAGCCATGCCCTACATCGAGGGCCTGTCGCTGGGCGGTCGATGTCTGCCGTCGCGGCTGGTCGGGGGAGATTACTTCGACGTGTTCACGCTGCCGAACGGCTGCCTGTACGTGGTGATTGCGGATGCCAGCGGCCACGGTCTCCCCGCGGCGCTCGTCATCACCGAGACCCGCGCGTACCTGCGGGCCTTCGCGTCGACCACCTGCGACCTGGGCGACATCCTGCAGTCCACCAATTGCCGCCTCGCCGAAGACCTTGATTCCGAACATTTTGTCACGCTGTTTCTCGCGCGGTTCGATCCTGCTACGCACGCCTTGACCTACTCGAGTGCCGGGCATTGCACCGGCTATTTGCTCAATTCCGGCGGCGACATCAAAACGGCACTGGCCAGTACGGCGACGCCCCTGGGTTTGCTGCCGGGGCGAGAGTTTCCGTCGTCGGGGGAGCTTCTCCTCGCGGCTGGCGAACTCCTGTTCCTGCACACGGACGGCGTAGTGGACGCCGGCGCCACGGGCGCGGGCGAAGTGCTCGGCAGCAGCCGCGCATTGAACATTGTTCGGGAGCATCGCCACAAGCCGCCGCTGGAAATCCTGGACGCTCTGTTTGACGCCGTCAGTGCGTTCTCCGTGGCCGAGGACGTTTCCGACGACGCCACCGCCGTCATCATCAAGGTCGACGCCCCGCCGGCGGCCAGGCCGGTCCCACGCGGCGTCTCGATGGGGGTCGGGTCACACGGGTGGACTCGTTTCGATCTGCACCATGAGCGCCACCTTCAGCGGCGTGACGACGCGAAAGGATGGCGATGAATCAGTCCGGCCCACTGCCGAACCTCGATACGCTCGAAGCCTGCATCTGGCTCGAATACCTGCTGCTGGGCGACCTGCGCCAACTACTGGAGGAGCCCTCCGGTCACGACCGCCACAAGTGGCTGACCGCGCTGCTCGCCGCCTTTATTGACAACCTGTCGCGCTTGTCGCAATTGCGCAACGATGGGGGGGACGTGTCGGAAGTGCTCGACGAATTGCCGCACTGGCATCGCGAGATTGCCGTCTTCATGGACGAAGCCATCACGGAGCGGCTGCGGATCGAAGAGCTTCACGCCAGGCTCAACATGGGCCTGCCGCACGAGTCGGTCGCGCGCGCAGTCCGCGAGGACCTGGACGCCTGGATGACATCGCTTGCGGCGCACCGCCGGGATCCACCACCAGTCACAGCGGCGCTGGGCTTCGCCGACGACCCTGACGCCTGACGGGACTCAT
>CAZWGW010000023.1:0-2004 GCA_964633565.1 uncultured Planctomycetaceae bacterium | reverse complement strand
TCACGTCGAACGGAGCCGCCGATTCCCAACGCCCGCCCGGCGACGGATTGTCGCATCTCCAGTCAGGGCAAATCGTTACATGTCATCGACGCTGCCGGCAATCCGCCATTGCACATTCCGGTTAAGCAGTTACAATATTTACATGTGCAACATTTGCACTTGAACAAAACGAATCTCTGCACCTCGCTCCCCGGGAAACCCCGATGCCTCCGACCCGTATTACGCGTGAACAGTTTCTCCAGCACAAGCTGGGGCGCACCTTCGCCGACGTCGCGAATGACGACGAGCTGCCGTTCGACGGCGTGCTGGAGTTCTTCAGCGACTCCGGCCGCCAGCGGCGCATGGTGGAGTCTGAACTGCACCACGACCGGCCCCCTCTGGCGGGAGTGGTCCGCGAGTTCGAGGCGCTGGCGGACATCGGGCGCTTCCTCGGCACGGCGCACCCCCGCAGGACGCTGCGGCTGCGGCAGGCCGTGGGAGTGGTCGTGCGGCTGGTGATGGAGCGGCACGGCTGGCGCAAGACCGGCCGCAAAGGCTCGCTGGGGGTGCGGGCGAACGTCGCGCGGAATTCACCGGTCCCCGGTTCACACCACAACACCGGGGGCCTGGCCCTGTGGTTCATGCGCGCCGAGCGCTACGAACGGGCGTCCGGCATGCCCTACCTGTCGGTCCGCGAACAGTGCCGGCAACTCAAGCTGCCACAAGTGAAGGTCGTCGCGGATGAGGCGGACCGCGCGGAACGCCAGGCGGCCGCGGGGGAAATGCAGAAACAGGGGCGCGCGAACGGCACGCGACTGAGCCGGAGGCCACGGAAATGACTCCATTCCAGGTCTGGATCCGCCCGCTGGGGGAGAACTGCCGGGTCCGCGTCGACGGCATCGGCAACGCCCGCTGGCTGCTCACGCAACTCGAGAAGGTCCCGGCAATCAGGGCGATCGGGCAGTTGGACGTCGAGATCGACGCGCCGCGCTGCACGTTTGCGATCCCGTATCATGCGTCGTTGTCGCCGGCGACGTTCCAGCGGGCGCTCGCCGCCATTCCGGAAGTGCGGCTCATGCTGGAACCGGCGTGACGCGCAGCAGGTGCGGCGAGGTCCCTGTTCCGAGCGCGGCGGGTCGCTTCAATTGAGCTCCGTCGAAAGGAGGCCCTGCCATGCCCGCGCGAAACATCTATCGACATCAACTCGACCGTGATGCGGACGGCGCGCTGACGTATCTGCTGCTCGGCGACCTGCGCGAACTGCTGTGCGAGCGGCCGGCCGGTCCCCGGACGCGCGCCGCGCTCCTCGCGATCCTGGAGGCGCTGCTGGACGAGATCCCGAACCTCGCCGGCCCCGACGCCGCCGCCGATGAGTATCTGGACGGGGTGCTGGCGGACTGCCCGAACTGGACGCCGCAGGTGGACGCGCTGCGCGCGGCGAAGATCGCCGACACGGAGCGGCTGTCCGCACTGCGCGACGCGGTCCAGTCCCGTCGTTCCCTGGCCGTGCTGGCGGATGGCCTCGCGGACGAACTGGGGAAGTGGATGGATGCGTTCCGTACCCATCGCCGGCAAGAGCGCCGCCTCGTGCAGATGGCGGCGAATACGGATGTGGGGGGCGAAGCGTAAGGGCCGTGGCCGTCGGCAGCAATCCTCCCCGGCGACGTCGCGCCGATGCGGCTGGCGGCGATCTGCCCGGAACGTCGAATTGGCAAACGATGCCCTGGCGCGGCAGATCGACCCCCGCCACCCGGCTCGTGACTCGCGGTCTCTACCTACTTCGCGCGCCGCAACGCGGCGACGAACCGGTGTCCGCAGTCGCACACCGCGCGGCGCACGTGCAACACCGTCCGGCACCGCGGACAGCGCTTCTTCCAGGGGGGATGGTCCTGTTGCGGGGCCGCGGCGGCGACGGCCTGCTCGGCCTCTTTCAGTCGCCGCACGCGCTCGGCGTCATCGCGCCGCACGCAGCACTGCGGGTGCATGCCGCCGCTCGAATAACTGAACTCGCCGCAAAACGGACAG
>CAZWGW010000022.1:0-20786 GCA_964633565.1 uncultured Planctomycetaceae bacterium | reverse complement strand
TTCGCTGGCGCCGCTGCGGGACACCTGCAGCATTGCCGGACTGGCCGACATGGCAATCGACGTCGCCAGGTGCTCCAGTGTCGATGCATTGCGGCCGTTGAACTGTAACAGAATGTCGCCCCCCCGCAGGCCCGCACGTGCTGCCGGCGTACCCGCGTCGACGGACCGGACGCGGACGGGTTCGCCGACGCGCCTTGGATACCAGGACATGCCGAGACGAACCGGCGTCGGAAGGCGGCGTCCGGCGGACTCGGGATCGGTCTGAAGCGCTTCGACGACGGATTCGGCCCGGAATCCGGTCAATCGATCCTGACCGGCCGCCGTGCGCACCACGGAACAAATCAATCGTGTCACCCGCTCCAGCCCCGGCAGATTGAGCCGTTCCACGTCGTCCGTGGGACGGTGATAGTCCACATGCTTGCCCGTGTCAAAAAACAGATACGGGACGCGTGCCTGAAAGAACGAGTAGTGGTCGCTGTCCCGCTGGTGGCGCCGGTCAAAATCCAGTTGCAGGTCCGTCTCACGATTGGCCAGGGAGACCAGCGTGCGCAACCCGGCGGCAGTCCGCCATCCATGGATGATCAGTCCGTTGTCCGACAATCGCCCCACCATGTCGATGTTGATCGCGAGTTGCGCCTTTTCCAGCGGCAAGGTTGGATGTGCGCGCCAATGCTCGGAGCCGTTGAGGTTAATCTCTTCGGCATCCCACCAGGCGAACAGGATGGAACGCCGCGGTTTCTCGCCTGACAGCGCAAACGCTTCGGCAATTTCCAGGACTGCGGAGGTGCCGCTGGCGTTGTCGTCGGCGCCGTTGTGGATGTAACCGATGGGACCGTATGCGTTTCCCCGGCGGCCGTAGCCGACGTGGTCGTAGTGCGCGCCAACGATCAGGTATTCGTCCCGGAGTTCCTCGTCCGCGCCCGGGAGCAGGGCGAGCAGATTTGCGTAACCGGAGCCGAAATCCTGGCCATATCTGCCCAAATCGCCGACGGGATTCAAACCCAACCGCTGAAGCTGGCTGGTCAGGTAAACCGCGGCCGCGCGGCCGCCCGAGGATCCGGCGTCGCGTCCTTCCAGGGTGTCGCTGGCCAGAAAATTCAAGTGCCGGAGCAGATCGGCTTCGCAGATGTCGGCCCGGCCGGAATCACCGTCACCGCGCAGGAACGACGTCCAGAGCAGCACGGAGCACAGGAGGGTCCCCAGCACAGGCGGACGAATTCGAATTCGATGCAAGCAGGTGAGGAGCGCATCCGCGACGTCACGCGGCGATCGGGGGGGGCAGGAAGTCGGCGGAGAAAGGTCAGGCGTCGCTCTTTTCGACGCGTTTGGGTTCCTCATCTCCATTGGACGATTCCCCTTCGCGCACGCCCTTCTTGAATTCGGTCACCGATTTGCCAAGCGAGCGCATCGTCTCCGGCAGGCGATTCCCGAACAGGAGGAGCACCACCACAATCAGGATCAGGATCTGAGCCCCACTGAATCCGATAGCCAGTAGCATCGTCATTCTCCCCGCGCGGCGACGGCGACAGTTGTGGCGGTGGAACACTGTCGCGGACCGCCGTGAAGTTGTTACCGCTGATTCGATGGCCACGGCAGGGGCGGTCCGTCCGGGCAGCCATCCGCCACCACAGCAGTATATTCGGCTGGACCACGGATCTCAATTGCCAGTGGCAGCGGCGTTGTCCGCGGAGGCGGGTTCATCGGGCGCCAATTCGGGAAGGAGTGGACGTCGATCCGGATATTTGTGGAACAACGGGAACTCCTGACCGCGTTCGCGAATGCACGTAATCAATCCGGTGGTGGTCGCGAAAAACAGCCGATCGGTCCGCTCATTTCCGAAACGAACGGGCAAAGACCGCAGATGGAGTGACCCCTCCACAGCACCGTCGTGGCGCGACAGGATCAGTACGTTGCCGCTCGCGTCGGAACTGTAAATATGATCGTTGGACGCGCCCAGAAACTCCGTCGCGCGGGGCTGGTGCCAGCCGTCCTCGCCGGGAACGATGATGCCCGTGTCGGTATTGAGGCAATACATACCGTCGCGCTCGGGCGTGAAGTAGACGTGTCCGCCGATCACGCGGGGTTGCCTGCGGATGGGAGTTCCTGCAGTAAACCCCCAGCGCCGCACGCCGTTCTTTTCGTTCAGGCAGAACAGGCGTGCGTCCTCGGAGGCGACAAACACGGCGCCGGCGCCGCGGCCCAGCGGCGTGTGAATCGGCTGGTCCGTCTCAAACTGAAAGAACAGCCGGCGTTCGCCGGACGCGACTGAGTAGACCGAACCGTCGCGGCTGGCGAACGTGACGGTCTGACCGGTCGAGATCGGCGGCGACGTGATCTCCTTCGGAGTCTGGTAACGCCAGACAAAAGCGGAGTTGGTCCAGGTCGGCAACCGGTTTTCATCGTGCAATTGTTTGATCTTGCGAACGTCGTAGGCATAGACGCTGCCATCCACCATGCCGATGTATACGCGGTCCTCATCGATTTCGGGAGAGGTCGACGGGTGATGCGGCAAGTCCAGGGTCCACAGTGATTTTCCGTTGAACTTATCGACCGCAAACAGTCGCATGCCGACCGCCACGAGGACCAGTTCCTCATTGGTGACCAGCGGCAGGCTTTCCTCGTCGGCCTCGCCGATCAGGGCCGACCACAGCCGCCGACCGGTTTCCGCGTGGATCGCCGTGACAATGCCGCTGCTCGACTGGACGTACACATTGTCTTCGTCGGCCGAAAGATGTCGGACCGACTCGCTCCGCGGGTTCAACATGGCCTGGCTCCACCAGGCCCGCACGAGGCCGTAGCGCGACAATTCGCGTTCCGTCGGCAGTTCGGCCTGATACTGGGCGGCGGCTGGAAGAGTGCAGGCGGCCAGTGCAGCCAGGCAGAGGAGCAGGGATCGCAAGCCAGATTCGATTCGGAAATCGGCCATCGGCATTCTCTTGAAATTCGAGCGTCGGGTCGGGCACATTTCATTCAGGGGCGGTGCGGATGGGAGACCGGCATCCGCAATGATGGCGGCGCCGCCCCTCCGATCTTACCGGGTGGCGAGACCGAATGCTCGCGCGGAATTGGAGACATTCAGAGGAACCGGCGGAATACGGCGTTCCGCCTTGTTCGCGCCGCTCGCGGGTCCGGCGGCGCGCATCGGGGCGGGTGCAGAGCGAAAAGGACAACGAACAGCGGACTTGGGAGCGGCATGCGGGGATAGGATCGGCTCGGCGCCACCGATCTCCGCGACGAAAATCCCGCAATGACCGGGCTCGTTCCGGACCTTTGACGCGACCCGCCACTCGCAACGATTCTGTGCAAACTACCGGGTCGACGCGATCGATCCGTTGCACAAAACCCGATCCGTCGTCACCGCCGTACGCGTGCGATCGGAACGCAGAACCACCTATTGCACGGTCGTGGCCGAAACGGTCTGGACACCAGAGCCGACCAGGTGGAACGGCCGACGGCTGATGTCGCGCCCCTGATAGCGCAACACCCAGGCGTATTCCCCCGGGGGCAACTCCTCGGTAAAGCGATAGGTGAGGCCGGCCCGGACGTACTCGCGCGGCATGACCTGGCCATGCCGCTTCACAATTCTCCCGTCCGCGTCGTGCAGGTTAAATTCCACCCACAGGTCCTGGTGGGGCGGAATCAGGTGGCACTGTATGACGGCCTGCTCCCCGTAGGTGAACGTGTCCTTGTGGTTTGCCACGATGCCCCCCAGCGTCATGCTGCCGACATCGAAGCCGAACAGCATATCGTCGGGCCGAACGCGTTTGTCCTCCTGGAGCAATCGGGCGACCTGCTCGGGGGCCAGAGGCAGCAGCCGGGGCCGTGGTCCCGCAGTCCGCTCTCCGAATGGATCCATGTGTTGCTCCGCCTGGACACCCGCCGCCATCGTCACGGCCAGCAGCAGCACGAATGCCGCAGCGGACTGGCCCGCTTCAATCCTGAATCCGCTCAGCGAGCGGACCGCAGGCAGGCCTGGCAGTGCCGTCGCGTCCTGGTGAAACAGGCGTTCACGCAGTCGTCGGCCCCAGGCGGTCAGGCGGCCGACATCCTGTTCGCTGATCCAGGCCATATACAGCGCCAGGTACACCAGCGGAAACACGATCAGCCCCAGCATGCCGAATGTCAGCACATGGAACAGCACGCCGATGGAAAGCATGATCGCGCGTCCGTATCCGCGCCAGGAGACAAAGATGAACGCCACTTCCCAGATGATCGTGACATACGCCATCAACGGCACACCCGCGGGATAGAGCGACAGATAATCCCCCAGGGGATTGGCGGACGTGATCTCAGTCAGCATCCAGTACACAAGCTGGTCGCCGCTGAAAAACGAGGGTGTGTGAAATTTTGTGGCTGCGGCGCCGAGATAGATCACGCCGATCAGCAGTTGCAGGAGCCGGCGGGGCCAGACGGGAAATCGTCCGGGCGACGTGCCGCCGCCGCGGCGGGACCGCAGCCAGGCGTCCAGCGACCAGACGGACCCGCATTGCGAGAGGCTCAGCAGGAAGAACGCATGAGTGGCAATGCAACTGTATTTCGTGAGCGAACTGAGCATGTCGAGCATGTCGAAGTAGGCGTACAGCACCGTCGTCACCACCAGCGCGCAGCGCGTCATCCAGCCGAACGAGACCGCCAGGAGGCAGAAGATGAGGGCCGAATGCAGGGCGACCGCGAGCGTGCCCGGCGGGACCGGAAGCAGGTCCGGCATGCCGTAGCTGTGCCACAACGGGGTCGGGGCGCCATCCGAGGAGAACAGTTCCCGCGCATGGGGCCAGCGCGGCACGACGGCGATCAGCATCACCAACGGCAGGATGATCCGGGTCAACGCCAGTCCATAGGGGACCTCCTCGGCATAAAAGAACTCGCGGCACCGCGCCCGGAGCCCCGCCCGGGAAGCCGTGATGGTCTCGTGCGTCATCGTAGTCCTCCTGACCAAAACGCTGCTGTGTCTGCCAGTCCAGGCAGACGCGTGTCACTGCGGAGCATTCGAGAACGACGGTATCCCGTCCTGGTACGACGCGGGCAGGATGACGCGCGCCGCGCGGGCCGCCGGTTCGACCGCCAGAAATTCGTGGCCGCGGGAGACGTCGGCCATCAGCCGCGGATTGTCCATGATATCGCAGGTTGCCAGCAGCCCGGGCCATTCCAGCGAGCGCATGAGGCAGCGGCCATCCGGTGCGTGTACGGCGCGCACGTGGTAATACGAGTACGGCACCTTCGGCTCGGCAAACCGACGGGACCAGAGAGAATCGGGCAGGTTGAACTTCTTGGAATAGGCTTCCTCGACAAGGACGATCTGCCGCATCGGTTCATGTTCGGTATGGCGCAACGTCAGTGAGGCGAGTTCGGCGGTGAAGTGCGCCCGGTTGTCGTAGTGTCGCCGCGCCGCGTCGCCGTAGGGGTGGAACTCTCCCCACGCGGGAGTCGACAGGTCGTAGTAGGCGCCGCTCTCCCCTTCGCCGAGGATGTGCATGCGGGTCTCATAGGCGCACCAGCCGGAATACATGTCCCAGACGATGAAGTACATTCCCGGGTCGCTGTGCTGGCGGAAGCCGACCATGTGGCTGAGCAGCCCGAAGCCGATGATCCCCAGATAGGCAGTGATCGCCAGGTGCGAAATCCATCGTTTCATGACGCGGCATCCCCAGGGAGCTGAAACCGGCGTGGACGACCGGGAAATTCGGGGCGGAACTATGTCCCGTTTGTGACAACGGGTCAAGATCAGTGCCGGGCGGAGCGACGGAGGGAGGGGTGGCAGACGCACCCTGCAGGCAACACCGCCCGCGCAGCCGAGGTGCGCGGGCGGTGCAGCCAGTTCGGTTGCGGACTTACAGTCCGGGCACGTCCAGTTTCTCCTCGTGTGCGATCTTGCGCAGCTTCTGCAGGGCGCGCGATTCCAGTTGGCGGATGCGCTCCTTCGTCACGCCGAACTTCGTGCCGACTTCCTCCAGCGTGAGCGGCTCGGAACCTTGCTCCAGGCCATACCGGTGCGTAATGATCGCACGCTCGCGCTCATCGAGTTGTTCCAGGATCGACATGATGACCTGGTGCTGCCGGGAGTTGACCAGTTCTTCCTCGTACTGGCTGCCCCGATCGTCCGGCGAGGCGTGAAACACCTCGTCGTTGCCGGTGCGGAAGCGGTCCAGCAGCGTGTACTCGGCCGGAATTGACCGGGCGTAGTTCTTCATGATCGCCCAGGTGGCATACGTCGAGAACTTGTTGCCTTTCGTGTAGTCGAATTTCTCAATGGCACGAATCAGCGACATGTTGCCGTCACTGACCATCTCGAAGAAGTTGGTCGCCGGCGTCATGTGCCGCTTGGCAATCGAGACTACCAGCCGCAGGTTGCTGCTAATCAGGAAGTTCTTGACCTCGACCGCCCTGGCCAGGAGTTCCTCCAGCGCATCAAGGTCCTTTGCGCGCGGCCGGGACTGGTCGATCCGGCTCCGCAGTTTCGCGGCCTTATACTTGAGGTAGTTCATCTTTCGGAAGTAGTACCCTTCCTCCTCCCGGGTCAACAGCGGGATTGAGTACAGGCTGGCCAGGTACGGAGGCAGCCCCGGCGGAGGCTTCACCCGCGACGCCTTCTTGTCGACTTCCGGCGGCGGCCCCAGGATCACGCGGTCGGCGTCGGACGTGTGGAATTCGGGGCTGTCCATGAAGTCGATCGGCTGCTCGAAGAGCAACTCCGCGCGCACTTCCGAAACGATCCGATAAACGCTCGTTCGCGTCCGCTGATAGCCAGCGGCCAGGGCTTCGGCGGATGCCCCTCGCTGGTAACGCTGGTAGATCTCTCGCTTCCTCGTCTCCGACAGAGGCGTCGAGGCATTCGGGAAGACGGCGTTTTCGGGATGCTGCTCGTCATACTGACGCAGGGTGTACCGGATTGTCTCCGGCGATCGGTCAAACGTGCGGGACAGGCGTTTGCTGATCTCCGACGGGCACGCGCCGTAGCGCGCCAGCCGACGGGCTTTCCGGATGATGTCCTCCCGTTCCTCACTGGAAAGCTGGCTGAAGCGACTCCCCCGGCGGACTTCGTCACTGTGTTCGTTTACGAATCGGTCCACGGAAGACGTCAGGAAGCCGATACGCGATCGATTTCCAAACTTGAACCGACGCCCGACAAGCCCCCGCTTTCGCCAGCGGTCAACGGTTTTTGTCGACACGTTGAAGCGCTGACTCAAATCGTCAACCGTATAGACGGGCTCACCGGCCTGCTCCACCGACTGATTCGTGCTG
Source organism: uncultured Planctomycetaceae bacterium (assembly GCA_964633565.1). Classification (GTDB taxonomy): domain Bacteria; phylum Planctomycetota; class Planctomycetia; order Planctomycetales; family Planctomycetaceae; genus CAZWGW01. Next base: position 13,547 of record CAZWGW010000022.1, on the reverse strand, counting down.
GCGGACAGATCCTCGACGAACAGCCCCAGGTCGTGCACGGCATCCCTGCCGTCGATGATCAGGTCGGGATACATGGCCGGCTTGTACGACGTGATCTTTTCGCACAAATCCTGATAGCGATAAGACTTTTCCGGATCCAGATCGCTCAGCATGCGCTCGGCTTTGTCCATCTGCTCGATGCGGATGTCGATCGGCGCGTAGCGAACCTGCTGGTCCGCGAGCTGCTTCATGGCTGGGTTGTGGTAACGTGTCATTTCCGGCTCCTCCCTCTGACCTGGAGTTGCACGACCTCATGGCGGCAGACTCTTGGCGTTCCAGGCAGCGACCGACAACACTCGTTTGATGAAATCTCGTGGTCCCGTGTCGCTTCGTTCAACGAGTAAGTACGTTGGTTAGGACGCAAGGATTAAGAAAAAAGTTCGCATACGAACAATTTTTTCTGAGATTCTGGCTCCACCAAAGTCCGCCATTCGCAAAGCAGGCGACGTGCCGCAACGTCACAGAATCTTGAGATTGATCATAAGTCGTTTTTCAGAAAAACGTTGCGAACGAAACAGAGAATCTCACAAGTCCCCGAGAATGGCGCATCAGCGGCCATTCCGCTTCCAACCGGATCAATTGAGGTGCATGCGTTGACGCAACTCAATGCAGGAGCGAGCTATCCGGCACGGATCGTCACGTTGAGAAAACCGGCAATTGCCACAACAATCGTCGCCATAAGGATTAGCACCGTCAACCACTTCCGGGCGTCATTACGAATCGCCGCCAGTCCGGCGGATCGTCCGGTGAGTGCGGACGCAAAAAAGAACACGCCGAAAGCCAGCAGCATCTTCACCCCCATCAAACCGTGGTACAGGCCTCCCGATTTTCCGCTGTTGAGGTAGTTGTACAGTCCCGAGGCCAGCAACAGGCCAATCCCGATCATCACGATTCTCTTCCAGCGGCCCATCACCCGCTGGCGCAGGTTCTCGTGCTCTGTCTCGGACAGCGACTCCGCGGCGGCTGGCATCAACACAAAACGGGTGAATGCGCTCCCCCCCAGCAGCACGATCGCCGCTCCCACGTGAACCCAGCGGGAAACAAGTTCGATGAATTCCATGAGCACGCGCCTGTCGGTGGGATTTCGGGCTGGGATGACTCGCATGTGGGTCAGGCGAATCGAGGTTGCCCCTCGTTATAGGCAGCACTGCGGGAAATGTCACGTGGCGCGACCGGTCGACGCGCATGGGGCCGGCCGATAGGATATCGCCCACCGGCTGGGCAAACCTGAAGGATGTGACCCCGGAGGACAACCCTTGATTGTTGGCGTGCCGAAGGAATGCTTTCCGGGCGAACACCGGGTCGCGCTGGTTCCCGCGGCTGTGAAGACTTTGAGCCGATTGCGGGCCGAAGTCTGTATCGAAACAATGGCCGGCGCGGCCGCCGGGTTCCCGGACACCGCCTATACCGATGCCGGCGCGAAAGTCACCACCGACCGCGATCAACTGTTCCGTGACGCGGATGTCATTGCACAGGTGCGCGCCTGTGCCGCGAGCGCCGAGTACGGCCAGGCAGACCTGCAGCGTCTTCGGGAAGGGCAGGTCCTGATCGCCCAATGTGAGCCGCTGTCGGATCCCGAAGAAATGGTCGCCCTGGCCGAGCGGAAGGCGGTGGTGTTTGCGCTGGAACTCGTCCCCCGGATCACGCGGGCCCAGAGCATGGACGTGCTCTCGTCGATGGCGACCATTTCCGGGTACAAGGCGGTGCTGCTCGCGGCCTGCGAATTGCCGCAGATGTTTCCCATGCTGATGACGGCAGCCGGAACGCTGAAACCGGCGCGCGTGTTCGTCATGGGGGCGGGAGTCGCCGGTCTGCAGGCGATCGCCACGGCGCGGCGTCTGGGAGCGGTCGTGCAGGCCTATGACGTGCGACCGGCCGTCAGGGAGCAGGTGCAGAGCCTCGGAGCGAAATTCATCGAGATGCCCCTGGAGGGGGCCGAAGGAGCCGGCGGGTATGCCAAAGAGATGGGGGAAGAGTTCTACCGCAGGCAGCGTGAGTTCACATTGGGCATCGTTGCCCAATCGGACGTCGTGATCACGACGGCCGCTATTCCCGGCAAACAGGCCCCGACCCTGGTCACGGAGGACATGGTACAGGCGATGCCTCCCGGTGGTGTCATTGTCGATCTCGCGGCGGAGCGAGGCGGCAATTGCGCCCTCACGCAGCCCGGCAGGACGATCGAGTCACACGGCGTGAAGATCCTGGGACCGTTGAACCTCCCGTCAACGGTCCCCAATCACGCCAGCCAGATGTACTCCAACAACGTGACAACGTTCCTCAAGTTGCTGATCAAGGAGGGGCGCGTCGTGCTGAATCTGACCGACGAGGTCGTCGCCGGAACGCTGCTGACCCGCAGTGGCAAACTGGTGCACCCCCTCGTCCGGCAACTGGCGGGACTGGGGCCGCTCGAAGAAGAGGTGGCCGCGCCGGCTGTGGATCCGGTACCTGCCGCGGACGATGAGCCGCCGGCGGACACCTATCGCCTGTCAAACGGGGACTGATCTTTACTCCGGAGTCGGGAGCACGCACACGATGCCGATCGCATGGCTCATTCTGGCCCAGGATTCCGCCCGCGCCGCGACGGCTGGGGGAGGCGGCGGATCGCAGTTGCTGGCCAGCATCACGATTTTTGTGCTGGCTGTCTTCGTCGGGTTCGAGATCATCACCAAGATCCCTCCCACGCTGCACACACCGCTCATGTCCGGGTCGAATGCGATCTCTGGAATCACCGTGGTCGGTGCACTGCTCGCCGCCGGAGGCGGCGAATCTGGCTTCGCCAGGTGTCTGGGTTTTCTGGCCGTCGTGCTCGCCATGATCAATGTTGTCGGCGGATTTCTGGTGACCCACCGGATGCTCGGAAAATTCAAGCGGCGGTGACGCCGGTCGCGGGTTCTCGCAATCCCTTCAACTCCCTCCTGGTACGAAAGATCCTGCTTTGAGTCGCGCCTGGATCGATCTCGCTTATCTGATTGCGGCCGTCCTGTTCATTGTCGGTCTGATGGGTCTGACGAAGCCGCGGACTGCGGTGCGGGGCAATCGGCTCGGCTCCCTCGGGATGTTGATCGCGATCGTTGTGACGCTGTTCGACGCGGACGTACTCAGCTATGGCATGATCATCCTGGGCCTTCTGGTCGGCTCGGCAATCGGTGCGTGGCTCGCACAAACGGTGAAGATGGAAGCGATGCCCGGGATGGTCGCCCTGCTGAACGGCTTTGGGGGCGGAGCATCGTTCATGGTCGCCGGTGCCGAGTTCCTGATGACCGACGAAGGATCTGTCGACATCCTTGTCGCCACGCCGGCGTCGGGCCTCATCGGGGCTGTCACGCTCCTCGGGAGCCTGGTGGCATTTGCCAAGCTCGGCGAATTCGACTGGATGAGATCATTCAAACCGCTCCCCGCGCAGAACCTGGTCAACATCGGCCTGGGAGCGTTCGTGCTGCTGCTCAGCATCGGGCTGGTGGCCGCGCCGCAATACGATTCGCTCTACTGGCTGATCGTGATCGTCTCGCTCGTGCTCGGCTACACACTGACGATCGGCATCGGCGGCGCGGACATGCCGGTCGTCATCGCCCTGCTCAACTCGTACTCCGGGCTGGCCGGCGCCGCGACGGGGTTCGTCCTGCAGAACAACGTGCTGATCATCGCCGGTTCGCTGGTCGGGGCCTCCGGCGTCATTCTGACCAAGGTCATGTGCGACGCCATGAACCGCTCGCTGATCGGCGTCCTGTTCGGGACGCTCGGCCCGACTGCTGAGACGAAATCGGCAGACGAAGTCTACGCGACCGTCAAGGCGACCTCCGCCGACGAAGTGGCCATGCTGCTGGACGTCGCACGCCGGGTCGTCGTTGTTCCAGGCTACGGCTTGGCCGTCGCGCAGGCGCAACATGCCGTGCTCGACCTGATGAACCTGCTCCTGAGTAAGGGGATCGAGGTCGAGTTCGGCATTCACCCCGTCGCGGGGCGCATGCCGGGGCACATGAACGTGTTGCTGGCCGAAGCCGACATCCCGTACAACCTGATGAAGGAGATGGACGACGTCAACGCGTCGATGGAGCAGACGGACGTGTGCCTGGTGATCGGGGCGAACGACACGGTCAACCCCGACGGCCGCACGAATCCCAAGAGCCCGATCGCCGGCATGCCGATCATCAACGCCGACAAGGCCCGCACGTGCGTGGTCGTCAAGCGCAGCCTCAGCCCTGGGTTCGCGGGCATTCCCAACCCGCTGTTTGCCGCGGAGAACACGCTGATGCTCTACGCGGATGGCAAACAGGCGGTGCTGGACATCATCGCAGCGGTCAAGGCGGGGTGATGTGGGCCGCGGTCGTGGTGTATTATGACGTGGGAGGAATTGACCATGTCCGCAGTTCCGAAACGTCGCCTGACCCCTGAGGAGTATCTCGCGCAGGAGCGCCGCGCGCAGTTCAAGAGTGAATTCTACCGCGGCGAAACGTTCGTGATGGCCGGCGCCACGCGCGCACACATTCTGGTTTCGGGAAATGTGGCTCGAGAGTCCGGCAACCAGTTGAAAGACCGCCCGTGTGAGGTCTATCAGAGTGGAATGCGTGTCAATATTTCGCGGACGGGATTGTACGCCTATCCCGATGTCGTCTGTGGCGAGCCGCACTTTGAAGACGAAGTACACGATACGCTGCAGAACCCCACCGTGCTGTTTGAGGTCCTCTCGAAGTCCACGGAGTTGTACGATCGCGGCATCAAGTCCGCCAGTTACCGTCGGATCCCCTCGCTCAAGGAATACGTTCTCATCGCCCAGGATCGTCCCCAGGTGGAGCGCTACGTCCGACAGCCGGACGGAAGCTGGCTGTTGCGCGAAGCCAGCGAGTTGACCGAATCGATCACGCTCGAATCGGTCGGCGTGGTCCTGTCGCTGGCGGAAATCTACCGGCCGGTCACGTTTGAACAGGCTCAGGATGATGTCGCTCGCGAGCAGGCGTGACGGCGACCCGCTCCAGTGCCACACACAAGCCGTAAAACGACGCGCTGTTACGGGATTTCCGCATGTCCTCCGAGCTAGTCCTCGTCGTCGACGCCGGCAATACGCGGGTCAAACTGGGCACGTTTGACGCCAGCGCCGTCTCACCGCGTGCGCTGCCGGTTTGCCTGCACGCCGCCGCGGTCACCATCGGCGCGACGATGCCCTGGGCTGACTTCTCCGCGCCAGTCGCGCGAGCCATCGTCACCGGCTCCAATCCACACGAGGTCGACCGCATCGCGCGCGAATGGCCGCCGGGCTGGCCAGTGCTGGAGCGGCTCGTGGACCGGAATCGCCTGCCGATCGTGATTAACGTCGACTTCCCCGAGAAGGTCGGCATCGACCGGCTGCTGCAGGCCATTGCCGCGAACGTCATCCGCGAACCGGACCAGCCGGCCGTCATCATCAGCAGCGGCACGGCCACAACGGTCGACTACGTCGATGCCCGGGGGCACTTCTGCGGTGGGGCGATTCTCCCCGGCTTCGACCTCTGTGCCAGGGCACTGCACCAGTACACGGCGCTGCTGCCGCTGATTGAGATGTCGTCGGTCCTGGCCGATAACGCCACTCCCGCGGAACTGGGAAAAAACACCGAGGCGGCCATCACCAGCGGCCTGTATTGGGGACATGTGGGTGCGGTCAAGGAACTGATGCGGCGGCTGATGCACGTTGACGAGGTGCATCATCAACCGCTGCTGCTGCTCACGGGCGGGGCCGCGCCGCTGCTGCACCCGCACCTCCCAACCATCGTCCGTCATGAACCGCACCTGGCGCTGCAGGGGCTGGCGCTGGGCGCCGCGAGCACGAACGAGGCGTCCTTGCGATGAATTCCGATACGGCGCGCGAATCCTCCTGTGAGGTGCGTCACGCGTCTGTCACCCTGTTGACCCCCCGCGGCCGCGGTGCGATTGCCACGTGTCGTTTGCAAGGAGACGCGGCGCTGCTCGACGCCGAATCGCCGCTCTTTCGTGCCGCCAACGGCCGACCGGTGGCAATGCAGCCGATCAATCGCATCTGCTTTGGACACTGGGGGAATGAAGCCCCGGAGGAGGTCGTCCTGTGCCGGGTCGATGAAGCGGCCATGGAAATCCACTGCCATGGCGGTGCGGCGGCCGTGCAGAGGATTCTCCACGACCTGCACGCGCGCGGTTGCCGGATCGAAACGCGACAGGAGTCGCTCCGACCGGCGATGTGCCTGCTGGACGCGGAATGCACGGAGGCCCTGACCCGTGCCACGACGCTGCGCACGGCAAGAATCCTCCTGGAACAGCAGCAGGGGCTGTTGCGGAGAACGATCGAGCAACTGGTCGACGCACCGGTGGACGTCGCACGGGGCGGGACCTCCGAACTGCTGCGCTGGGCCGAATTCGGCCTGCATCTCACGCAGCCGTGGAAGGTCGTCCTCTGCGGCCGGCCCAACGTCGGCAAGTCGAGTCTGATTAACGCGCTGGTCGGTTTTGCGCGGTCGATCGTGTTCGATCAACCCGGCACGACCCGCGATGTCGTGACCATCGAGTCCGCGATTGACGGTTGGCCGGTCGAGTTCTCCGATACGGCCGGATTGCAAGACGCGGCGGAACAACTGGAATCCGCGGGGGTCGATCGGGCACGGCGGCAATTGGCGCAGGCGGATCTCAGAATCGTCGTGTTGGACATCAGCCGCCCACCGACAGAGGCAGACTTTCACCTGTTGGGGAAGTGGCCGGACGACCTCCTGATGGCAAACAAGTTTGACCTGCCGAATGAATGGAAAGCGGGCATTCCGCCGCATGCAATCACGGCCTCTGCATTGACCGGTACAGGGATTGATCTATTGACTAGTCGGATTGGAAGAGTCCTCGTGCCGGAGTGTCCGGCGCCCGGCACGCCGATACCAGTGTGTGAGCGCCAAATCACCGAAATCCAGCGCGCCAGCGAACGCCTCGCGGCAGGCGATCTGGCGGCGTTTCGCGGGCAATTGCGGCGCTGCCTCGATGGATAGTATTCCGTTCCGCCTGGCGAAGATTGTGCACTCGAGCCGCATGCACTACGGGCGGAGAGTTCGCCCGATCCGGCGGATCGCCTCCAGCAGCCCGGCCAGGTGCTCTGCCGTCGTCAACGGGTTGATGATCGTCACCCGCAGCGCTCCCGCGCCGTCCAGGTTCGTCTGCGTGATGTAGAACTCCCCCGACTCGATCAACCGGCGACGAATGTCGCGGTTGAACGCCCCGACCGTCTGCGCATCGGCATGCCGCATTGACTCAGGCCGATACTGGAATGCGACAATATTGCACTCCGGTTCGTGCAGCGGGTCGAAATCGGGCGTGGACCGAAGCATCTCGTAGAAGGTGCGGCCCAGGTCGAACGTCACGTCAACCATGTCTTCAAACAACTCCTGGCCGAACAGCGACCACACGCCCCACAGCCCGAGCGACGCCGCGCGCTTGGTGCATTCGACGGTCATCATGCCGCTGTCGTACTCCGCCATCCCTGGGGCGGAGGGATCGAACAGATACGGGGCGTCCTGCCGGAACGCTTCCCAGCGGTGTGCAGGATTTCTGTAGAAAACAAACGCACACAGTGCCGGCATGAACAGCATCTTGTGGGCGTCGACGATGAAACTGTCGGCCCGGGCCAGCCCCTCGACGCGGTGCGCGTACCTGGCGCTGAACGCCGCCGCCCCTCCATGGGCCGCGTCGACGTGCAGCCACACGCCGTGCTTCTCGCAGACGTCGGCGATGGCCAGCAACGGGTCAAATGCTCCGATCGGCGTCGCGCAGGCGCAGGCCGCCACCGCCACGATCGGGTGACCTTCGGCCTTGAGTCGCGACAGCAGTTCGTCGAGCTTGCGCGGGTCCATTCTCCGCCGGTCGTCGATCGCCGCCCGGATGACCTGGTTCGTCCCCAGTCCCAGGACGCCGGCCGAGCGGGTGACGCCGTAGTGCGAGTCGTGATGTGCGACGAGCACCGGCGGCGGTCCCGGATGTCGCACGCCGGTTTCCCAGGCGTTCCCCAGCGCCACATTGCGCGCCGTCAGCAGTGCGGTGAGGTTGGCCAGCGAACCGCCGTGGGTAATCAGGCCGGCGAACGTCCCCGGCGACATGCCGAACACTCCGCCGACCCGTTCCAGCACCGCCCGCTCCATCGCCGTCGCCCACGGCCCCATCTCATAGATCGCCATCACCTGGTTGGTCGCCGACCCGATCAGATCGAACAGCGCCGCAACGGGGACCGAGGCCGGCACCTGGTGGCCGATGTAGTTCGGGTGATGCAGGTTGTTGCCGTGATCGAGCACCATCCGCACGCGCTCGGCGAAGAGCCGGGCGAACGCGGCGACGTCCAGCGGCTGATCCGCCGACACCGATGGGCGCTCGGAATCGAGGGAGCGCCGGGCCAGCTCAATGCATTCGACGGGAGCGGTCCAGTTCAGGACAATTCCGGTCCCGCTCTCGACACGCGAGAAATGTGCCTGCAGGATTTCGCCGACGCGGTGCGCCAGCGCGCCGATCAGTTCGGGCGAATAGGCAGCGGCAATGCGCGGACGGGGATCGTTTGTGCTCACGGGCTGTCAGGCGGAAGGGCGTATCCACAGCAGTATCGGCCCACGTCGGTACGTCACACGAACGGATTGGAAACGCATCCTACGAGGACTTCTCCACCCACACATCCAGCCCCTTGCTGTCCGGCATGCCGCTGCCGTGCGTCTCCCCTCCCATGAGCCGGCTGGACTTGTCGCCGTAACTGATGAACAGGATCCCCGGCGGCAACTCGTCCCCCTTGGCCGCCTCGACCGGGACCAGGACTTCCCCGACGTCGTTCCACATCCGCACCTGGTCCCCATCCGCCAGCCCCAGCCGCTGCATGTCGGCCGGCGCCATGCGGAGCAGGCTCGTTTCGGTGACATAGCCTGCGGTGTACTTCCCTTCGTTGAGGGTCGTCCCCTGGATGCTCGTACGACCGGGAATCAGTAAAAAGGACTCGGGCATACCGGGGCCGATTCAGGGCGTCATTGAGGCGGTTTATGGGCAGCGCGGTGAGTTCCGGGCCGTCAGCTACGACCCATCATAACGGCCTTTGCGAGGAGCGTCGAACGGACGTTGAACACAGACACAACATCTTTATCCATAATGAGTTGAAACAAACCGGCGGTACCGGAAAAATTCCGGATGCTGCGGGCTTGCCATCGGCCACGTTTCGCGGATTATGGTGACGGAGAGGGGCCGGGCGCTCCCCCAACACCGCAGGGACGAAACCAGCCAGAGTCGCTGGTGATGTGCATGACGCTCAGCAACCGAAATCCTGTCGAACCCCGAGGCGCGTCAATCGCTCCGGACCAAGATGCCAGCACGCGAGAAACCATATCGCCGCGGAAAAAACTCCCGCGCGACTCGATTCGGCGACCGGAAGTTGTACCGGTTGTCCGATGAGCAGTTGCTGGCGACACGCCTCTGTGACCTGCCGATTTCGATTGAAGGGACGCCCCTCGAAGACCGCATCGGGCGGATTCATCACGAGCTTGAGCAGAAAGGGCTCCGCTTCCGGCCGCACTTCTGGCTCTCCAACGACTGGTTTACGGCGGACGGTGTGCCTGGCGTCGCCATCCCCTTCTACCTCGCGCATCCGCGGCTGATGCAACTGGAAGAATCGCAGATGCTGGAGGTCGAAGGGGGGACCGAAGAGTGGTGCCTGCGCATCCTGCGGCACGAAACGGGGCACGCCGTTGACAATGCCTACCGGCTGCGGCGGCTGCGGCGTTGGAACCGTGTCTTTGGCCGCGCATCGCAGCCATACCCGCGGTTCTACAGCCCGCGGCCGTTCAGCAAGAACTTCGTCCATCACCTGGAGGCCTGGTACGCCCAGAGCCACCCGGCGGAAGACTTCGCCGAAACATTCGCCGTCTGGCTCAAGCCCCGCTCAGGGTGGCGACAGCGATACGAAGGGTGGCCGGCGCTGAAGAAACTGGTGTTCGTCGACGAATTGATGGCGGACATCCACGATCAACGCCCCAAGGTGCGGACGCGGGCCCACGTCGAGCCGCTGCGGACCCAGCGGATGACGCTGGCGGCTCATTACCGGGCGCGGCGCGCATTTTACGGCGTCGGTGAGCCGCGCGATCTCGATCTCGATCTGCAGCGGCTGTTCGCGTCGCGCGCCGCGCGTCCGGGCGGCCGCTCGGCGGCGGCCTTCCTGCGTCGCGTGCGGGCGCGGCTGCGGCGCGATGTGGCCGGCTGGACCGGGGAGTACCAGTACACGATCGACCAGGTCCTGGGGGACATGATCGAACGCTGCGAGGCGCTCGGCCTGCGCCTCGAGCAGACGGACGCCGACACGGAGCGGCAGGCGTTGATTGTTCTCACGATGCACGTGATGAACTATCTTAACGCCGGTCTGCACCGGATCGCCCTATGAACAACCTGAAGGTGCTCGTGCTCGTTCGCGAGGGCCTTGTTCCACCGGAAAGCCTCGACGGCTGCTCTCCGCAGGAAATCGCCGAATGGCAGTGCGAGTTCGACGTCATCACCGCACTGAAGACGCTCGGGCACGACACGCGGCCGCTCGGGGTCTATGGCGACCTCGGGCCGCTCCGTGAACAGATCGTCGAGTGGCAGCCCGACATCACGTTCATGCTGCTGGAGGAATTCCACGGCATCACGACGTACGATCATGCCGTCGTGAGCTGCCTGGAACTGATGAGGCAGCCCTACACCGGCTGCAACGCGCTCGGGCTGATGCTGTCGCGCGACAAGGCGCTGGCCAAGACGATTCTGACCTATCACCACATCGCGACGCCGCACTTCTCGGTGTTCGCCAACGGCCGGAAGGTCAGGTCGTCGCGACGCATGCGGTTTCCGCTGCTGGTCAAGTCGACGATGGAGGATGCCTCGCACGGCATCGCCCAGGCATCCGTGGTACGGGACTTGCCGGCGCTGGCCGAACGGGTGCGGTTCATCCATGACAATGTCGGCGGTGACGCGCTGGTCGAAGAGTACATCGAGGGTCGCGAACTTTACGTGGGCGTGATCGGCAACCAGCGGCTGCAGACGTTTCCGATCTGGGAGATGGACTTCGCCGACATGCCCGATGACCTCCCGCGCATCGCGACTCGAAAAATCAAGTGGGACCCGGCCTACCGGGAAAAATATGGCATCCTGACCCGTGCGGCGGCTGACATCCCTGACAAACTCGCGGAGCAGGTCTCCACGTTGTCCAAACGTGTCTTTCGCGAACTGAACATGACCGGTTACGCCCGGATGGACCTGCGGCTGACTCCGGAAGGGCGGGTGTACGTGCTGGAAGCCAACGCGAATCCCAACCTCTCCCGCGGCGAAGATCTCGCGGACTCCGCGCTGGCCGCCGGCGTGAGTTACGAGGAGTTGATTGACCGCATCCTCAAGCTGGGCCTGCAGTACGCCGCGCCGTGGAAGCGGTGAGCCGACGGAATGGGACACCGGATGTGCGCTCCAACCGGCAAAATCTGCCGAATTCGTATTGACATGGCGGCCCGGGAAGCTCTATATCACCGCCCGAATTGCAAGCGGACCTGCGCGCGGGAGGACGTAACCGGATGAGCGAGAGGCGAAACTGATCAGAGGCAGGGGGCTGCCTTGGCTCGCACAGTTTGCGTTCTCAGTTCTTTTTGCGACTTTCCGTCGGTTGACTGACTGCACCGATTCTCGACAGGCGCTCCGCCTGGCAGTCAGTGCCACGCCTGCGATGGCCGATTCCGGACGCAGCAGGCAACGGACTTGTTCGATACACACGTTGCGATCGCAATGGGGCGGTCCGACGGCGCCTGACGATCGGGCGCGGCACAACGCACGCCAGCACACCGGGCGTGCACAAATTGCGGGAACACGAAAGGGAGTTCGGCCATGCTGGTTCTGACACGCAAGGAATTGGAATCGATCTGCATCGGCGATGAGATCATTGTCACGGTCGCGGAGGTGCGCGGCGGTCGCGTCAAACTCGCGATCGACGCTCCGCGGCACGTGCGGATCGATCGTCAGGAGATCTCCGAACGGACACCGGTGTTGCGCCGGGCCGAGGTCGCGAAGGGCCTGTCGGACAGCCGCGAATTCAAACTCGCCGCCGGCTGACGACGTTGGCTGCCCGCGACGTTCTCGCACGGCGCGTTGTCGCCGTGCTGCGACATGCGCGTGCGCATTCTGCAAACGAATTGTCAAGCGCTTCGCGCGCCGGCGTTCCCGGTGGCGGGAAATCTCGCCAAGGTCGCTTCCCCCATTCGTGGATTTGTGTTTAAATCGAAATACGTCTTGTGGTCGCCGCTGGGGATTGGCTGGGGGGCGTCGCCGCAAGGAAACGAAAACCGGGGCTTGAGGACAACGTCCGCTGAGGCCGGTGAGGAAAACTGCTCGCCGCGGGCGGAGAACAAGGTTTTTGGAACATGCTGCACTTCACGTGCGACCTGTGCGGGCGGAGCATCGACCAGGAGCGCTACATCACGCGCATCGAGGTCGGCCCCGCCTTCGATCCCGATCAGGTCACCGAGGAAGACCTCGACGCCGACCATCTCGAAGAGATTGCCGAATCGCTGGCGGAACTCGAATCGACCGGCGACTTCGAACTGGAGGACTGCGGCCCCAGAAAATTCCGCTTCGATCTCTGCACGCACTGCTGGAAGCGATACCTGAAGGACCCGCTCGGACGCGATTCGCTCCGCCGGCTCAACTTCAGCCAGAACTGACGGGCCGTATCCGTCACCGATACCAGGCTTCTGCGGAACCCCGGTTTCACGTCGCCATGCTGCACCCGTGGCTTCGCCGCCGACCGGTCCTTGGCGCCTGGGCGCTGCTTGGCGTCGGTCTGCTGGTCGCCTGGCGCTGTTTGACCGCCGCACCGGAACTCGTGCCGCTTGACCCGACTGCGAAGTATCGGGTCGCGGCGGTGGCGGGCGGCGATGTGCTCGTGCTGGACATGGGACAGCGTGTCCGGTTGATCGGAGTGCGACCGCTCCCCGCCGCTCGTGACAGCGATTGGCTGGAGCGCGCCATCGCCGGTCGGACGGTCCGTCTCGAATTCGACCGGCACCGCATCGACGCGGACGGCGTCCTGCTCGCGTACGTGTACGCTGGCGATACGTTCATCAACGCCGAGTTCCTCCGCGCGGGCCTGGGACGACTCGACACAAGTGTGTCGCTGCGCTCCGACCGCGAGCGGGACCTGCGTCACTCCACACGCGCGGACCGTCGGTAGTCGGCGTCACGGGATCGTTCATCTCTCATCTCTCATCATTCCTCCACGTCTTCTACTGGTTTTACCGTTGACAACTACGGCACAACCAGTAGAATGATCCACGTGCTTGATCGCGGTCTCCCCGTGATCGATGATGACGGATCGACAAGTTCCCATTGGCTCCCGATGGCCCGACCACTCAGCGAGCATCCGACGCCGGCCGAACTGGAGGTCCTCAAGATCCTCTGGGAGCACGGACCGGCGACCGTCCGCGACGTGCTGGACGAGTTTCAGCGGCAGGGTCGCCGCCGCGCGTATACCTCGGTCATGAGCCTGATGAACG
>CAZWGW010000021.1:10568-20804 GCA_964633565.1 uncultured Planctomycetaceae bacterium | reverse complement strand
CAGGATGTTGGACGGCTTGAGGTCGCGATGCACGCTCCCTTTGGAATGCAGATAGGCGACGGCGCGCGCCACGTCGGCCATGATCTCGGCCGCACGCTGCGGCTCCGTGGGCTTGCCTCCGGCCGAGAGTTCCGCGAGCGTCGAGCCGTCGACGAGGTCCATTGCCAGGAAGTGCTGTCCGTCGCATTCCCCGACGTCGTGCACCTTCACGATGTGCGAGTGATTCAGCCCCGCAGCCGCCTTGGCCTCCTGATAAAAGCGTCGAACTTCCTCCACGGAGGCGAGCTGGCTGGAGCGGATCATCTTGACGGCCACCGTCGCCTCCAGCGATCGATGCCGCGCGCGGTAGACAACTCCCATTCCGCCCCGGCCGATTTCCTGCAGCAGTTCGTAGTTGCCGAATTCCCGCGGGAGATGTGTCGGCGCGCGACTGCCGGAAACGTCAGTCGTCTCCGTCTCCGCTGGTGCTACGGGAGGAAGCGTGTCCGTCGACGTCTTCGCGGACAGCGGACATGCCGTGGTCAGACTCTCAAGGGCGTCCACGCAATCGAGCAACTTGCCCAGATCCGGAAATGCGGCGAGCAACTCATCCGGAGGTTCGAGCGCCGCCGCGTCCGCCGCGCCGTTGCGAAGCGATTCCACGTAGGCGTCGAGCAGCACAAAGAGCCGCTCGTCCGGCTCAGTGGACGCTGTCGCGTCCTGCCGATCTGTTACGGACATTCGGCGGACTCCCGCATCAGTTCTTCCAGTTTCCGCAACGCGCGCATCCACAGCATCTGCACCGCGGGGCGCGATCGGCCCATCCGCCGGGCGACTTCGTCAAAAGGGAGTCGCTGCAGGTTGCGGAGCATGATGACTTCCTGATGATCGGGCGAGAGTTGGGCGATGGCGTCCGCGAGTTCGATCTCGCGTTCCTGCTGCACCAGGATCTGGCTGGCCGTCTGCCCGCCGTCGGGGGGATCGCGGAAGAACGACCCGCTCGCCCCGTCCGCCGGCGTCTGCAGCGCGACCTCGCGTGCCGCATGCCGTTTGTCCGTCCGGTAGCGTCGCACAAAGTCCTGTGCGTTGTGCGCCAGGATCTGTTTCAGCCACGCCAGCCACTCCCCCTCCGTGTTCCCTTCGAACTTCGTGAATCCGCGATGCGCCTCCAGCAGCGTCTGCTGCACAAGGTCGGACGCGTCCACCTTGGCCTGCATCCAGCTTTCGACCTGGGCCCGCGCGACGAGGCCCACGTAGTTGCGGCACTTGGCGAACAACTCGTCCCGGGCCGCCGCGTCCCCCTCACGGGCGCGCCGCAACAGCCGCACCAGCAACGACTCGGAATTCACCGACATGGTCCGTCTCGGCGACGAATGGCAGAAAATCACAGGGGCCGGAACCGGCCAGGTTATTGTCCCGCGATTATCGTCGAAACACGAAAGTTTCGCACGTCCGCTCTGCCGGCGGTCCTCCAATTCCGTCCTTCCACTCCGGTCATTCGGCGTTCCGGAATTCACCCGGATTCGGCAGAATGCAATGAACTTTGGCCGCCGTGCGGGCGTTGTCTGATTCGCGACCGCGTCGCACTGCGTCGAGTCCGGACGTTGGCAGTATGTTCTTCATCCCGTACAGCACCGACGCCCCGCTCTATTACCGGCCCTTTGTCACGATCGGCCTGATCGTCGCCAATGTCGTCGCGTTCATCGTGACCCGGATGGGTGAGGCGGACGACGGCTGGTTGCTGCAATTCGGGGAGGGTCTGCACCCCACGGAGTGGTTCGCCTCCGCCTTCCTGCACTTCGGCGTTCTGCATCTGGCGGGCAACATGTTGTTCCTGTGGACTTTCGGGCTGATTGTCGAGGGAAAACTCGGCTGGTGGCGGTTTCTGCTGCTGTATTCTGTACTGTGCGGACTCGATGGCGCGATCACGCAGGCTGTGATGCTGTCCTACGACGGCGACAGCCCCGGCGCAGGGGGGGCTTCGGGCGTCATCTTCGCCTTGATGGCAATCGCCCTGATCTGGGCGCCACGGAACTGTATCGACGTGCTCCTGGTCTACTGGTTCTGGATGTTCGTCCGCACGGCAGTGCTCGAAGTGACGGTGCTGACGTTTTCCCTGTGCTACATCGGGTTGAATTTCCTGATGGGTTGGTTGGGCGGGTTCGAGATGAGTTCCGCGACCCTGCATCTGCTGGGGGCCGGCGTCGGAGCGCCGGTGGGCACACTGCTGCTCGTGACAGGGCTCGTCGACTGCGAACAATGGGACCTGTTCACGCTGCTCCGTGGCAAGCCGATTGCCAGCAGCGACGGTGCAATTCCGATGGCGGACGGAAAACCCCGGGCAGCGCCGGTCAAGCGGGCTCAACGGCACCCGGCTCCCCTCCCGCGGCGCGCGAACACCAGACGGCGGCTGGAGCAGGTGCAGCGGGCCGTGGCCGCCGGTCAGTTCCTCGCCGCCTGGTCGCAGTACGAAGCGCTGCGGGCCGGGTTGCAGCCGGTCCCCCTGGATGAGCCGACTCTGCGAGCGTTCATCGACGGGGTCCACCGGGAGCGGGACTGGCATCCGGCAGTGGCGCTGCTGGAAGATTACATCGCCCGTTTTCCGGAGAATGCGACGCGGGCCAGACTGATGCTGGCAGGCCTGTATGTTCAGGAACAGCAACGCCCCCGCGCTGCGCTCAGCGTCGTTGAGAATGTCGATTCGGGCCCCCTTACGCCCGCACAGCGTGATTTTCTGCAGAAAGTTCGGAACAAGGCGGAGAGCCAGATCAGTTCCGGCGTTCTGGAACTGACCATGCCGTCGCCGTCGTGACAGGAAGCTGCAGCGCCGTCGTACGCTGGTGCCATCGGCGAAATCTGCCGCTGGCTTCGGTGTCACGTCCGCGACGCATTCCGGTTGACGGTATTCTTCCCGCAGCCGGAACAGACGGACGGCCCGCGAAGTGAGATTCCACGGGCAGGGGCAATGGTTCGCGTGCGGGTTTCGCGGGCGCGCTGCTGCGGCCGATACCAGAAGCGACCGTAGGAATGCGCGCCTATGATTTCTCGATTCTATCGTGCCTGCAGCCGACCCCTGCTGTGGCTCATCGTCCTGTCATTCCCCTGGCTGTACTGGCAGTCCCACGCCGTCCGCTCGAATAATGACATCGAGACCTGGCTGCCCAAGAACACGCCCGTCCGCCAGAACTATGAGAGCTTCAAGCAGGATTTCGGCATCGAAGAGGTTGTGGTCCTCGGCGTGGAGCAGGGAACGATCGATGAGCCGTTGACGGAAGCACTGGCCGCACGCTTGGACGGGCTGCCGGGAGTCCGGGAGTGCATCACCCCGGCGCGGTTGATCCGCCGCATGCAGGACCTGGGCGTTCCTGAAGCGGAGGCCCGTCGGCGGCTGACGGGGCTGCTGCTGGGCCGGTCTGGAAATCTGGCCGGCCTGATCGTCGGCCTCGATGAATTCGGGGCGGCGCACCGCTCGGAGACGGTGGCGCGAATCCGGGAGTCGCTCGACTACTGCCTCCTGGAACGTCCACACATCTGTCTGACTGGCTCCCCGGTGCTGGTGACCGAACTGGACCGGCTCGGCAGCCCCGAAGCAACCACCGGGTTCTTTGGTCTGACTCTGCTGATCTGCCTGGGACTGCTCAAGTACTCGATCGGCGACTGGCGGATGAGTCTGGCGCTGCTGGGAGTCACGGTCTGGACGATCTGTCTCACCAAGACGACCGTCCTGTTCTGCGGCGGCGAGATGAACTTCATCATGGGCGCGTTGTCCGTCATGGTGATGATCTTCACGCTGACGATCGCCGTCCACTTTATCGACTACTTCACGGAGGCCCGCGAGGCCGGCCATCATGACCCGCTGACGTTCGCCATGCGCGAATCGTGGCGGCCGTGCGTGCTGTCGACGCTGACAACGCTCCTGGGCCTCGTGTCGCTCAACGTGAGCAGCATCCTGCCGGTGCGGCAGTTCGGCTACGCCGCGGCGCTGGGCGCGGTCATCGCCATGATCATCGGACTGGGTGTCACTCCCGCCCTGGTCACGATCTGGCCCAACCGCACGATCGCCGGCGAGCGGACCTGGTTCGATTTCGCGCGCTGGGGTGGCTGGGTCGGACGCCGCCGCTGGCCGCTGCTCGCCGCCGCCGCCGTGCTGACGATCGCGGCCGGTTTCGGCCTGTTGCGGCTGGAGCCCCACATCAGCCCGGTCGAATTCCTGCCCAGAACCAACCCCGTTGCCGTCGATTTACGCCGCGTCGACAGGGAACTCACCAGCATCGGCTCGGTGGAAGCCGTGGTCGACCTGGGTCTCGCGGAGCGGCCCTTCGTCGAAAAAATGCTGGAAGTGCGGCGGATCCAGGCGAAGATTGCAGGCCACCCCGCCGTCCGGCATGCCTTCTCGGTCGCCAGCCTGTTCCCGGACGAATTGCCCGACAACCCCCTGGCTGCGGCCGAACTGTTCGGCAAGGCGCTGCAGCAGGGGGGGGGCAGCGGCTATCTGGCGCAGAACCAGCGGCTGTGGCGGATCTCCGTCCGCCTCGACAGCGGCTGGCAGTCGAACGACGCCTGCAATGGCTTGCGCCATCTGCTCGCGGACGAACCGGTGACCCTGACCGGAGTCTCCCCGCTGATCGCCGACGCCCAGCATGAGATTTTCCAGGGCTACTGGCAGAGCCTGACGGCCGCCCTGCTCACCATCTCCCTGGTGATGATCGTCTCCCTTCGTTCGCTGACGGCGGGACTGGTTGCCATGGTCCCCAACATCCTGCCGATCTGGTTCGTCTTCGGGATCATCGGGTATATCGGCCTGCCCGTGGACATCGGCATGATGATGACCGGCAGCATCGCCATCGGCATCTCGGTGGACTGCACGTTCCACTACCTGACAAAATACCAGCAGTCCATGAAGCTCGGCAGGACCTCAATCGAGTCCAGTTGCGACGCACTCGCCCATACCGGCAAGCCGCTGATGGAATCGACCGTCGTCAGCAGCGTCGGCATGCTCGCGCTGTGCCTGAGCAGTTTCACCCCCACGTCCCGCTTCGGCTGGATTATGGCGTCGATGATGATCACGTCGCTTCTCGGCGAACTGATCCTGTTGCCGGCACTGCTCAGTCTCCGCCCTGCACCCAGGGCCGGCCGCAAACAGGCCACCGCGACTTCGCAGGCCCTTGCTGCCGCGGCCGCCGCCCGGATCGGAGCACCGGGACGCATCGAGCCCGCCCATTTCGCCCCGGCCGGCAAGCCACACGTGCCGGGCGCAAGAACCGGCGTCACCCGCACGCGGCGTGGGCTCGATATCTGAGACACCGCTTCCCGCGCCCCAACGGCCCGACGATGCGCGCGCGGAAAGTGCGTCGCCTGCACCCGAAGCGGGTGATTCACGAAAACAGTTCCGGGATCGGCGCTCCGGCACTCACCAGTGGCACCGGGCGATTCTGGCGATCGGTCACGGTGTCATCCGCAGGGATTCCCAATACCTGGTAAATGCTCGCCAGGAGGTCTCCGGGCTCCAGCGCGCGTTCTCCGGGATCGCCCCCGTCAGCCGTCGTCGCGCCGATCACTTGCCCCTCGACTATTCCGCCGCCGCTCAGCACGGCGTGCATCGCCCGCGGCCAGTGTCCGCGGCCCGCGTTTGCATCGATCCGCGGCGCCCGACCGAAATCGCCGCATGCCACCACCAGCACCCGCTCCGCCAGGCCGCGCGCGTGCAGATCGGCAACGAGCGTCGAGAAGGCCTGATCGTACAGCGGCAACCTCTTCCGCAGGTTTTTCTCAATGGTGTAGTGGTCGTCCCACCAGTCGACGTCCTTCTCATACAGGTTGATGGTGACAAACGTCACCCCGGCCTCGACCAGCCGCCGGGACAGGAGCGCATTTTGCCCCCACGCGTGGCGGCCGTACCGGTCCCTGACGGCATCCGGCTCGCGAGACAGGTCAAATGCCTGCCGCGCGGCCGAGCCCAGCACGAGATCCAGCGCCGCATGCTGGAAGTCGCCCATCGATTGCGAAGACGCGTTCTGCCGCTGCCAGCCGTCGAGCGTTGCCAGCAGGTGTTTTCGGTTCAACAACCGGGCGAGGGGCACTTCCTGCGGCAGGTGAAATTCCGGCTGTCGGTAGTTCCCCAGGGTTGGATCGCCCCCGCCGTTCAGCGCATTGTGCTGCGAATTGAGAAATGCGGCCGACTGATAGAAGCCGACGTGCGACCGATAGTCCTCCGGGATGCAGACGTACGGCGGCATCCCGGGCGTCACCGGCCCGCGCAGCAACGACGTGACGGACCCCTGGCACGGGTGCTGCTGACCGGCGGCACGGGCGTTGAACTGCGGCCAGCCTGTCTGTACCAGGTGCTGGGCGTCGTCATGCACCCCGTAGGTGTGATGCAGCGAGCGAATAACCGTCAACTGCCGCCCGATCCGCGCGTGGAGCGGCATCAACTCGCACACGTCGAGACCCGGCTGATCCGTCGAAATCGGCTGAAATGGTCCGCGAACTTCCGCGGGCGCCGACGGCTTCATGTCGTACATGTCGATGTGCGAGGGGCCGCCGGCCATCCAGAACAGAATGACGGCGGTGTCCCGTCGCGCTTCGGCCGCCTGGCTCGCGCGCACCCGCATCAACTCGGGAAGCGACAGCCCCCCCAGGCCCAATGCGCCCGCGCGGAGGAACGATCGGCGGGTTGTGAAATACCGGGGGTGACGGAAGGGAACGGCGATCTCAAGCATGCAATCTCCCTTCTCCGACAGTCGGCACGTTCGGCGATCACCTGCCGCCCGATCACGAGTCTATACATCAACGGTCACCGATGGAAGATGATTGCCGGTTCGACGCGCTATTACGAAACACTGAGCGAGCGCAGCACGGCGTCTCCCATCTGCACTGTCGAGAGAGTGCCGCCCAGGTCGGGCGTCTTCGCCCCTGCGCCAAGAGACGCTTCAACGCCGCGCCGCACGTCGGCCGCTGCCGCTGCTTCTCCCACCCACTCCAGCATCATCGCCACGCTCAGTATCGCGGCGACGGGGTTCGCAATCCCGCGACCGGCGATATCCGGCGCCGAACCATGCACCGGCTCGAACATCGACGGATACGTTCTCTCCGGATTGGTATTCGTGCTCGGCGCCAGCCCGAGTCCACCGCTGATGACGCCACCCAGATCGGTCAGCAGATCGCCGAACAGGTTCGACGCGACAATCACGTCGAATGCTTCCGGCCGACGGACAAGGTTCATCGCCGCGGCGTCGCAGTGCTGTCGGTCCGATTCGACGTCGGGATAATCGGCCTGAAGCTGTCCGAGGATTTCGTCCCAGAGGACATAGCCGTACTTCTGGGCGTTGCTCTTGGTGATCATCGTCAGCCGTTTGCGGCGCGTCCGGGCCATCTCGAACCCGAACCGCAGGATGCGCTCGATCCCCTTGCGGGTGTGAATCGCCGTCTGCAGCGCGAACTCATCCGGCCTGCCGACCTTGAACCGCCCGCCGGCATCGACGTATTCCCCTTCGGAGTTTTCACGGATGACGACGAAGTCAATGTGCTCCGGTCCCTTTCCCGCCAGCACGCAGGGGACGCCGGGATACAGCCGGGCCGGGCGAACGCAGGCATATTGATCGAACGTCTGCCGGATCCTGACCAGCGGTGCCAGCGAGACATGGTCGGGCACCTTCGCCGGCCAGCCGAACGCGCCCAGCAGAATGGCATCGAAAGGGCGCAGGACGTTCAGAAAATCCTCCGGGACATAGCCGCCGCTGCGTCCCCAGTAGTCGGCGCCCCACGGGAATTCGGTGAGCCCAACAGTGAATTGGTGCTGCTCTGTGACGGCCTGCAGGATGCGAACCGCTTGTGATGTGACTTCGCCGCCGATTCCGTCGCCGGGGAGAATCGCAATCTGGTAGGACTTCATCCGAGGTGCTCCAAATCATCATTTGTCCGTCTGTAAAATGCGCAGCGTCGCCTCCGCCATCACTCGCGGATTGTACTGTTCCCGCACGTTGATCTGCCCCGTCGCCCCCAGCGTATAGCGTTGCTCGGGGTCGGTCAGCAGGTCCTCCAGTGCGTCCGCCAGCGCCTGAGCGTCTCCCGGATCGACCAGCCGCCCACCACCGGTCGCTTCGATCAGTTCAGGGAACGCTCCGTGCCGCGGCTGCACGACGGGGACACCGTTGGCCAGCGCCTCCAGCACGTACAGGCCCTTCGGTTCCAGAAACTCCGTCGGCACAGTGAGTACGTCGATGCTCTTGTAGAACGCCACTTTCTCTGCGTGCGTCGCGGGACTGCCGATGTATTCGAAAGCGCCCAGTGACCCGGACGCTTTGAGCGTCCGGGTCACTTCGCGGAAATACGCCCGACCTGGATTGCCAAGGTATCCCCCGACTCTCAACCGGACCTCGGGATGCTTTGCATGGAGCAGTCGAAACGCCTCCACCAGCCGATGCAGCCCCTTCTCGCGGGCAATCCGTGCAAAGTAGCCGACCGTAAACGGCCGGCCGGTTCGCTCCGACGGCCGGCCGTCGTGCCCTGTCAGGTCAATCCCCAGCGGCAGCAGATGGAACTTGTCACCCGGCAGAGACAGATACCGCGACATGTAGTCCCGGTAGAACCGGCTGTGGACAAGGAACCCGTCAAACTCGCGCGACCTCTCCGAAACGGCCGCAATGGCCCGCGCCCGATGCGACTCCGGCAACGTGTCCAGAAAGACGTCGTCCCCCTGCAGCGTACAGTACACACGGCCGCCAAACTCCTGCCTCAGCCGCCGCAGCGCCCCAACCAGCAACGCATTGCTGAAGATTACGACGTCCGGCTTCAGCGACCGGGCGACATGGTTCACAAGCTCGTCGACCTCGCGGCGCTGCGGTCCCTGTTCGCCGGCCAGCATCGCCAGCGTGAGGTCCCCCAGATTGCGCGCGTCATACCGTGTCGACAGGCGCGACGCCAGGTTGATCACCCAGGGCGCATCAAGCCAGCGCGTGAGGCCCCGCGGCAGCCGCTGCCACGCCCCCCAGCGCGACTCGAGGTAGACGTTCACCCCGCCGAAGAACACGTGCCGGTCGCTGCGGTCCGGTTCGTCGACGCGGATCGGCGAATACGCCGGCAACAGCGACACTTCACAGCCGGCGTCGATCAGCGCCCGAGCCCACGTGTTGTCGTGCATGCACGACCCGCAGAACATGCCCGCGCCGCCGGCGGTGATGATGGCGATGTGCATGCGCGCGGCCAATCCTGCGGTCAATGATTATCCCAATGGTTGTTCGGCTGCAAATTGGATGACCGGCGTTTTTCAATCTCGTTCCCAATCAGGGAACCGATGACGGCGTACGCGCCCAGGTACAGCCCGAACAGCCAATTCGCTCCGTTAAGGCGCGCAACGAGGATCGTCACATTCAGGAAGACGGTGGCGGCGGGGACATGGAAGCGAGCGCTGTAATGAAACTTTCTCGGGCTTGATCGCCAGAGAAGTGCGACAACGAGTGGAATCGCACCGCAGGCAGCGTCAATGACGGTGACGTCCGTAAGCACGATGACCATCCCGATGGCGAGCGACGCAAGTACAATTGCGAACACGTTGCGCAACACGGGCATGGTCAGGACGCCTTCGCCGCCTCCACCCGCGTACACCGCCCGATCTCGCGCACGGCCTGCCGCAGCCGCTGGCTGTTCTCCACGATCGCCAGCCGCAGCCAGCCTTCTCCGTCCTCACCGAACCCGCGGCCCGGGCTGACCGCCACGCCCCCCTCTTCCAGCAGCTTCATCGCAAAATCGATCGACCCCATGTTCCGCCACGGTTCGGGGATCGGCGCCCAGACGAACATCCCGGCTTTGGGCCGCTCAATGTCCCACCCCAGACGCTCCAGTCCGTCGCACAGCACGTCGCGGCGCTGTTCGTATTCGCGCGCGAGGCTCTCCACGGCCGCGTCGCAGTGCCGCATCGCCACGATCGCCGCGATCTGGATTGCCTGGAAGATACCGTAGTCGTAGTACCCCTTGATCGTCGCCAGCGCGCGGATCATCTCCGAATTGCCGCAGCAGAATCCGATCCGCCAGCCGGCCATGTTGTAGCCCTTGCTCATCGTCGTGAACTCGACGCCCACGTCGATCGCTCCCGGCGACGCCAGAAAGCTCGGCGGCTTGTAGCCGTCGAACGCGACGTCCGCATACGCAAAGTCGCTGATCACCAGGAAGCCGTACCGCTTCGCCAGCCGCACCACCTCGTCGAAAAACGGCTGCTCGATGCAGGCCGTCGAGGGATTGTGCGGGTACTTGATAATCAGG
>CAZWGW010000021.1:0-10558 GCA_964633565.1 uncultured Planctomycetaceae bacterium | reverse complement strand
GGCCACGTATCCGTCGAAGCAGATGTCGGAGTAGGCAAAGTCGCTGATCACAAGGAAGCCGTACTTGCGCGCCAGTGCCACGAGATCGACATAGAACCCCGCCTCGACCACTGTCGACGACGGGTTGTGCGGAAAGTTGACGATCACCACTTTGGGCGTCGGATACAGGTGCTCACACGTGTAAGCGACGTTTTTCAGGAACAGTTCCGGGTCGCGCACGTCGAGCGCGATCACGTTCCCGGCGGCCAGCACAACCGCGTAGGAGTGAATGGGAAACGTCGGCGACGGGATAATGGCCGTGTCGCCCGGCCCCATCAGCGCGAGGCACAGGTGGCTGAACCCTTCCTTCGAGCCGATCGTGGCGATGACCTCCTTGTCCGGGTCGAGGTGAACGCCGTACTTCTTGAAGTAACGTTTGGCCACTTCCTTGCGCAGGTTGCCGATGCCGTTCGAAACCGAATAGCGGTGGTTGCGGGGGTCCTTGAGCGCCTCGGCGAGCTTCTGCTGGATCAGCGGGTCGGGCGCGTCGGTCGGGTTCCCCATACCGAGGTCAATCACGTCGATCCCCGCGACGCGCTTCTCGTATTTGAGCTTGTTGATCTTGCCAAACAGATACGGCGGCAGGCGCCGCATTCGTTCCGCGACCGGGACGCGGAACGGGGCGTCAGAAAACGGGACTTCGGATTCACTCCGCATGGTCGTTGCCGCAATACCTGGATCACTCGAACCGCAGCCGGCGCCGGCAGCGCAACAGGCCATATTGTACGCACTTTGTGTCGGCCGGGGCGAGACCTCTCTGTCCGCCTCAGGCGATTCCACAGCCGCAGCGCGTGCGATGGCGCGTGCACTCTCGAAAGGTCGCGAGCGAACCGATTGAACGGGTTGTTCTGGAATCGCAGAACAACCCGACGGATTGGTGCCGGCAATTCCAGGAATCCCGGCAAGTGCCGCGCTCGTGGCTCGATCAGTATGGGGGAGAGATTGCGCAGCGGACGTCGCCGGAGCTGCGCCTATCATTGAGCGTCATCATGATTGTTATCGTCGGCTGTGTGATCGTGTTATCCGCGGTCCTGATCGGTTTCACCTGGTCGGGGGGGCACGTCGGCGCGCTGATTCATCCGTCCGAGATTGTGACGATCGGCGGCGCGGCCTTTGGCGCGCTCCTGGTCAGTGCTCCCCGCAAGGTGCTGGGAGACGTGTTTCGGGGGCTGTTGCAGACGGTCAAAGGGAGCCCCTACGACAAGCAGGCGTATTTCGACCTGTTTGCGCTGCTGTACGAGTTCTTTCGGATCGCGCGCCGCGACGGGTTGCTGGCATGGGAAACGCATTTATCCGACCCGAAGGCGAGCCCGATCTTTGAGAAGTATCCGAGGCTCGTGGGGAACCACCACGTGACGGAGTTTCTGTGCGACGCCCTGTCGACGGCCGCAGACGGCGGTGCAAATCCCGAGCAACTTTCGTCGCTGCTCGAAACCGAGATTCGAGTGATGAATGAAGAGCACCATGCCGCCGTGGCCGCGCTCGCCAAGACTGCGGATGCTCTGCCGGGGTTTGGAATTGTCGCGGCCGTGCTCGGCATCGTCGTGACAATGCAGGCCATCGACGGCCCCGTCGAGGAGATCGGGCACAAGGTGGGCGCGGCGCTCGTCGGCACGTTTCTGGGCATCCTGCTCTCGTACGGATTCATCGCGCCGCTCGTGGGCCGCATGGAGTTCCTGGGCGCGTCGGAGTCGTCGTACTTCCGGACAATTTCCGCAGCGGTCGTGGCGTTTCTCGGAGGATCGTCTCCCAAAGAGGTGATCGACATCGCCCGCCGCGGAGTGGCGCCCGACTGTCGGCCGTCACGCAGCGAACTGGACGAACTGTTCAACCAGCTGGGGTCCGCCTGACGCGGACCGGAGGTGTCGGAGATGGCAGGCAAGGGCGGGGGCGCATGGAAAGTGGCATACGCCGACTTTGTGACGGCGATGATGGCTTTCTTTCTTGTGATGTGGATCATGTCGCAGGACAAGAAACTGAAACGGGCCGTAGCCCACTACTTCAGCGACCCCGCCGGGTTCACGATCACTGGCAACTCCAGTGCGCCGACAAGCTCCGGCGCTCTGTTTCAGACCGATGTCCAGGGAAACGTCCCCGAACTGGACAACCAGTTGATGGGCCGCGGCAGTGCCGCGTATGCCGAACACGGCGGACTCGACCGCCGCACGCAAATGGTCAGCGACTGGCTGCGGCACGATCCGCCGTCGCACAAGTACTGGCGCGCCCAGGCCGAACAGCATCGTCGCCTGGCCGAGGAGTCGCCGATGGTGAAGGAGGACGTCTGGACGGCGGATGAAGCGGCTGCCGTCCAGCTCGCGCGACAATTGAAGGAGGAGCTGGTGGAATCCGCGCCGCGGCACGGCTCGGGTTTCTACGATGAACTGCTGGACGCCTCACTCGCGGACGTCAACTGGCGCGGCCTCGCGGAGGAATACCTCAGTGAGTGACACGGCGAATGCAGCGGTCACTCCGGATTGTTGAGCATGTTGCGGATCCGGCGGCACAATATGGCCGGTGAGTACGGCCTGTGAAGCAGCGGGGGGGATTGTCCAGGGAGGGGGGTATCGGCACCGCCTCCATCGCTGAATCCGCTCACGAGCAGCACCTTCAGATCCGGTCGCCGCGCCGCCAGGATCGCAGCCAACTCCCGGCCGCCCATTCCGGGCATCGCCAGGTCGGTGACGACCAGGTCAATCGCGTCCGGGTAAGTGTCAACGATGCGCAGCGCCTCGTGGCCGTCCGCGGCTTCAACTACGTGAAAGCCCTCCGACTCCAGGACGAGCCGGCTTGACTCCCGGACCGGTGTTTCGTCATCGACGATCAGGAGGGTGGTGCGGAGGCGCGGCTGGCCGGAGGGCTCGCACCGTGCAGTCCGGTTCGGGTGGACGTCGGACACAAGCGGCAGTTCAATCTGAAACGTTGTGCCGACGCCCGGCAGACTGGAGACCGTGATCCGGCCGTCGAATTGATTGACGATTCCGTACACGGTTGAGAGCCCCAGTCCGGTCCCTTGGCCGGACGGTTTCGTCGTGAAAAACGGTTCGAAGATGCGGGACTGCACGTGGGCGTCCATTCCGCAACCGTTATCCGTGACGTCGATGCGAAGCTGCCGGCCTGCGCGGTCCTCCACCCCCCGGCGTTCATCCGCCGTGATGATCCGGGTTTCGATCGTCAGTCGTCCACCAGAGGGCATTGCGTCCCGAGCGTTGATCGCCAGATTGACCAGCACCTGTTCGATCTGCCCGGGATCGACGTTGACGAGCGTCGCGCAGTGGGCGAGACGCAGGCTGAGCACGACATCCTCGCCGATCAACCGCCTCAACATCGACTCCACTCCGCGAATCACGTCGTTCAAGTCCACGACACGGCGCGCGAGCACCTGCTTGCGGCTGAACGCCAGCAGTTGTCGCGTGAGCACCGTGGCCCGTTCGGCAGCCTGCCGGATTTCGCCGACCTGTTCGCGACGTCGATCGTCGAACGGAAGTCCGAGCATCAGGATTGCCGTGTAATTCTGGATGACGGTCAGCAGGTTGTTGAAATCGTGGGCCACGCCCCCGGCGAGTTTTCCGACGGCTTCCATCTTCTGTGACTGGCGCAACTGCTCTTCCAGTTGTACCCACTCCGTAATGTCGGACCACGAGCCGATGATTTCGGTGGGCCGCCCGGCGGCATCGCAAATCACGCGGCTCTGGTCACGCAACCAGATGTAGTGACCCTCTTTGTGGCGGAATCGGAAGTTGAGGACCTTACGGTCCAGATCGTTCTGTGCCTGGAACGCCGCCAACACATGCCGCCGATCGTCGTCGTGAATGCGCGAACCCCACCAGCCCGGCGCGAGCGCTGCCGGGACGTCATAGCCGGTCAATTCACGCACGTTGTCGCTGATCCACGACGCCGTCGTCGTCAATCGTGAGCGCGTAGATGACGGCGGAGCTGCCGGCGATGAATCGCTGCACCTGATCCTGAGCCGGCTTGCACTCGCTGATGTCGATCAACGACTCGGTGGCCAGTTTCTGCCCGGTCATGTCCATCCTGACGGGCTGGCGCAACTCCGTTTCGCGCCATTGGACAGCCTGCTCGGCGCGAACTCGATCGGTGATGTCCGTATGCACAACGACCGCTCCGCCTCCGGCGGCCCGCAGAGGTGTCACGGTCATGCGAAACCAGCGCGGCGCCCCCGCCACCGGACACGCGTACTCAAAGGCGAATTCATCCTGACACCCCTCGAGCACGGCCTGGACTCCCGCGGACACTGAGGTCGCGCACGCCGGCTCCCTCGATCCGCGTCTCCGGCACAATTCGGTGTAGTTGGCGCCGACTTCCGAACAGGCAACCTGATGCGGTCCTGGTCCTGCGGCAAAGCGGCGCCAAGCCTGATTGGTGAGTAGAACCGTCCCATTGCGGGCCAGAACGGCAATCGGCACCGTCATCGAGTCCAGCACCGCAGGGCTGAACTCGTCCCGCGCGAGCAACTCCGGTTCGTGCCGCAGGCGCTCCCTGTCCGGTTTGCCGGAACGATGTGCGATCCGGCGTTGCAGTCTTTCCGCAAACATTGGTTGAATCCGTTCCGCCAGCAGGCTGCGACGAGTCTCCGCGGCACCGTCGTTGATGGAATTCGACGAGTCCTTCGCAACTAAGTCGTGAATGCCGGAGTATATCGACCTTGTGCGCCCGGAACGATTCACCGCGTATCAACGCGCGTGGTATTGCGTCGAAGATGTTGCCCGTTCTTCGAAGCCATCCCTCCACCATGATCAACAGGTTGCAATAAATGCGATACTGACGGCGGATGAGTATTCGGAGTAAAGCTCACGATTTACACAAGGACCAGCGTCGGGTTTGAGGATCCGGGATCGACAACGGGAGCAAGCGTTCGGTCCGCATCTGGTTCATTTGATCCAGCCCCAGAATCTGCTAAAACTTCGGATAAGCTGCCGTTGATGAATGTCCGGCGTGGTTCGCTGGGACTTCCGCCGATTCCTGTTCGTGCACCAGCGGTGAGTCCCAGGCTCCCCATCAATGCATCGGAGATTGAAACGACGACGACCAGGCGGCAGGCGGCGAGTGCGAAGTTGAGACGGGCATTGAAATGCCCGATGCGCGCGGATTGGAGTGGGCCGGTCGGCCCCCGAAGCTTGTCGAGGGTGCGTAAGTGAATGTGCGGTGCGAGGCGGCGGCCACAGTTTTCATCGTCGAGGATGATCCCGCAGTCCTGCGTTCAGTTCGGGCGCTTGTCGAGGCGCACGGCTTTGCGTCGGAGGGTTTCTGTTCGGCGGAAGAATTCCTCAGTTCGTATGATCGGGAGGCTCCCGGCTGCCTGGTCACGGATCTGCGACTGCCGGGAATCAACGGAGTCGCATTGCAGCAGCGGTTGAGGGAGCAGGGATCCTGCCTGTCAGTGATTGCGATCTCCGGCTACGCAGACGTTTCCGGAGCGGTGGAATTGATGCAGAAGGGTGCGTTAACTCTGCTCGAAAAGCCCTACGAACAGGGAATGCTGCTGGCAGCGATCCGTCGCGCCCTGCGCCTGAATGAAGATCGACGCACTCTGGAACGCCGTCGGCGCGAGTTTGAATCCCGGTTCAACCAACTCACGTCCGGCGAGCACCAGGTGCTCAAGCAACTCATCCAGGGTGCATCGAACAAGCAGATCGCATTCGACTTGCGGATTGCCGTGCGGACGGTGGAGTACCGCAGGAAGAACATCCTGAGCAAGCTTGGCGCTGGCTCCGTCGTCGCGGCGGCCCGTCAACTGGCCGAACATGAGCGGTTAACGGACATTGGCCGTCTGCTGGGCGCAGGGAACAATGACGTGGCGCCGCAACCGCAGATTTGCTGACCCGACCACACTCGCCGAGGGTGATCTGGCGGGTTGTTGCTACGGCTGAATCAGCCCTTCACGGATGGCGTACAAGCACAATTCCACACGGTCATGGATTCCCAGGAGGTTCATGATCCGGTATTTGTGCGCCTCAACCGACTTGGGGGAGAGGTGCATCCGCCGGGCCACGTCTTTGACTTTCTGGCCGCGCGCAATTGCCTTGAGCACCTCAATCTGCTTCGGTGTGAACCGCTCCAGACAACTCCGGCTGACGACCCGCGGCCTGGGATCGCTGGAATCACCGTTCAGGCGTCCCCGCAAACCGGGTGAGAAGTACAACTCGCCGCCGTGGACACGTCGAAATGCATCAAAGATGACGTCCAGGCGTTCCGACTTGAGCAGGCAACTCGTGCCAAGGTAGATCGCGTGTTCCAGCAGGCGATCGGAAATCCCGTCCGTAAAGACCGCGATTTTCGTTTCCTCGAGGCGTACCGCCAGACTCTCACGGAGCCGCACAATACCCTCCAGCGAACCTTGAATGTCCATCACCACGAGATGCGGGCGGTGGACGCGAATGGAGTTTTCACCGTCGGCAAGCTCGTTGACGGCATCGACGATCCGCAGGTCCGGGGTCGATTCGGTGCAGCGCGTGAGCGCCTGCACAAATGACCGTTGCCGGTCGATCATGATAACCCGGATCGGATCAGTGGCGGTGGCGGTGGGATTCCCGGTCGGCGTCGCAGCACGGGCGATCATCATGACGGTCCGCTCCTGTTGGATTGCACAGAGTCCGACAGCCGGACCTCGCACTCTTGCGGAGTCGCGGTTGGGGGCGAATCGTAGCGATCCCGGGCTGTGGCGAGCGCTGTGGATTGCCGCAATCCAGCGTCTGAGCAGATGGTACTCTCACGTGTCAGCGCGTGATAACACTCAGGATTTCCTCGGGAGACCGGGAGAGAGGTCTCGCGGAAGGGTGCTTTCCCGGCACCACGACTGTTTATTCCCGGCATACACTCCAGAACGGCACTCCGGGCGGCGACCGGGGCCCGAGTTAATGCACGAGAATTTTTGTCGCTTCGTCGGAGGTGATCACCTGACTGGCGGGCAGTTCGCAGGGCGCCGCCGTGCCGCCACCGGAGTTTCGGGAGGGATGGCCGCCCATGGCGACGCGGAGTTTCGGCTCGTTGTTTGACCACCAGTCCAGTGCCGCCTGATCGTCCCATTCACCGGCCGATCGGCAGGTCTGGAGCTGGCTTCGCAGGGAGAGAGCGTCGGCCGGCCGCATCAGCGGATTTTTCTGCAGGCAACGCATAATCACGGCTTCGAGGTCTTGCGAGACCGGTTGGAGCGCGACTTCGTGCAGTGGACGAGGGGGCGTATTGACGTGATCGATGAGCACTTCGCACAGGTTGTTTCCTGTGAAGGGGGGTCGGCCGGAAAGCAGGAAGTATCCGACGGCCCCGAGTGAATACAGGTCGGACCGAGCGTCGATCTCCGTCTGGCACTGGATGGTCTCGGGGGACATGTAGTACGGAGTTCCGCGAATGATGTCCTTCATTGGTCCCGATTGGGCCCGCATATGGACCGATTCCGCCAGACCGAAGTCCACGACCTTGACGAAATCGGCAACACCGCCGCAACGTGTCAGCATGATGTTGTCGGGCTTGATATCACGGTGCAGCAGACCGAGCTGATGCGCTTCGGTCAGCGACAGACAGACCTGCGATAATACCTGAATGACGCGCGACTCCGGAGGAACGCCGAAGGAGTGCACCAACCGTTCGAGCGTGATTCCATCGATGTACTCCATGACGATGTAGAACACACCTTGCGGTGTGACGCCGTAGTCGTAGAGTTTGACGGTATTCGGACTGCTGAGCCGGCTGGTGAGCTGGGCTTCGGTCTGAAACCATTCGATTGATTTTGGAGGGAGTTGCTGCGCGCTGAGCAATTTGACGGCTGCCGGCCGCTCCAGGTGACAATGCTGCCCGCGGTAAACGGTCCCCATGCCCCCCTTGCCGATCAGTTCGAGGAGTGTGTAGCTGCCCACCTGCCGGACGTGCAGCAGTTCCTGCAGACCACGGACATCGAGATGATCGGCAATGAGCGCCCCCAGGCGCTCACTGAGCGCGGTGCGGTTGCCGGCGTGCGTCAACCCTTCCCCAAGTTCGTCGTCAATCTGAACGGCCGCCTCGAGGAACTGCGCCTGCGGCTGCAGTTCCTGTAACGCACTCAACCAGTTGATCGGGAAGGGACACTGGTTGAGGCTGTCCGGGAGCATGCCGGCGGCGGCCACTGCCGCAGCAGACGATTTCAGCAGCCCCAGGTCACTCAGGAACTGCGGTGATTCATGGTGAAACAGGACGCAACAGACGAGTTCATCGGGAAAGTCCCATTGCCGCATGAGGTGGGCCGCCACGCGAGCATGGTCCCAGTCGAATTGATTTCGCTCGAATTCTGCCAGACTTTTTCCCTGCGCCGGCCGGAATTTGCGGTAGACCTCGCTGAATTTTTCCGTGAGCACGGGCAACACCAGGTCCTGGAGGATGGCTCCCGTATAGGCGATGTCCGTGTCAACGCCGATCAGCCTGGCGATCTGGCGGGCGAACGCTCCGCGTTCCTGCGATTCCCGGTAAAACACGGTGGCGTTCATGAGCGGCGAATTCATCCCACGAAACGCCTGACGCAGGGCGGCCGTCAATAACAGCAGCTTCGTGCGGCGGATGCCCAGCGTGCTGATGGCCTGCTGGACGGAGTGGATGCGGCGGGAATATCCGACGGCCGCGGAGTTGACGTATTTCAGCAGCCGCGAAGTGAGCGTGGAATCCAGCTCGATCGGCTGCGCCAGTTCGCGCCCCGACACGTTCGGGCTCCGGGCGAGCTGCGAGAACTGTACGATGGATTGCGGCACGACGGGCAGATTGAGTCCGTCGCACGGGTTCGGCCACCCGCGCACTTCGAGCACCGTCCTGGACAGCTCGTCCCACCGAATCATGGAGGACTCCCGATAAGATTCCCTCAAACAAACGCCACGACCGCTGGTTGGCCCGGACGAGTGAAACGACGCGCGTCGTTCCCACTCGCGATGAGGCCATTGCTCGTGTGCCGACGGTCCGGGATCATCTGGCTTGATCCTGTCAGGAGGCATCCGGTCGATCTATCAGGAGGACAATCGGACCGCCAGCGATGTCAATCAGCGCCTGCTCCAATGCGGATTCGCAGCGACGCAGCAATCCATCCACCACGGCAGGGCTGCTGCCGGGTGGCGCACCGGCCAATCCGACCACTGCAACAGACAACTCTCCCAGTTCCATGGCCAGGTCGGCCACGTCGCGCATCACGCGTTCGTGGACGCGCGCGGCCACGCCGTGGACCACTGACTCGTCGGTATCATGCAACAGCACGGCCAGCTCGGTAGTCCCGTATCGCGCCAGAACATCGGCGGGGCGGATGAAACGCAGGATGCCGTGTGTCAGGTGTTTCAGGATGCAGTCCCAGTCGGAGGAGTCCGCAAGCGATTGCGTTCCCGCAGACCGAACCCCCACCAGGAGCAACCCCAGGGAGGCGGCCCTTCGCGCCGCCTGGCGCGCGGCTTCAACGAGTGAAATTCGCAAATGCGCTGCGTTGTAGACGAATGTGGCGGCATCGAGACAGGAGGGCTGTGGGAACCCGGTGAGCCCCTCGTGGGTCGCCTGACCCCGTGGGGCGCGCGGGCCTTGCTCCTCCCCGTTGCCCTTGCCTCGATCCTCCTGCAACAGCATGCCGGATAACTGTTGCAATGCCAGAGTCATGATTTCCAGCGGCGGACGCAGCGAAGCGGCATCGGCGTTGAACAGCTCCGCGGCGGCTTCCGAGCGGCGGCTGACCTGGTTCACGAAGAGTTCGGAGTCGGCCTCGTCGGCGCGATAGTAGTGTTGCATCAGTTCCACCATGCGGACTCGCGCCGGGCCGCGCCAGGGAGAACAGAGGTAGTCGCCGGCCGATGCCGCAACCCGGACTGCTCCGGCCAGGAGACCGGATTCCGGATCGTCGGTCGTTCCGGCGGGAAGCGGGGATTCATGGTGTTCCAGCACGGCGAACACGAGCGAATCCGGCATGCCCCATTCACTGAGGAAGCGCGCGGAAAGCTGCGGATGGTTCGTGCCCAGGTGTTCCAGCTCGAGCCGATGCAGTGGCCGCGGCGTGCGACGCGCTTCCTCAAGTACGACGGCGTATTGGTCCGGCGCGGAAGACAGCAGTGCCAGGCGACCGATGTCCATCAGCAGGCCGGCAATCACAAACTCTCCGGTGCGCGATGGCGCATATCGCTCGGACAGCACTTCCATCGCGGTCGAATGGACGATCGAATGCAGCCAGTATTCGCGGAAATCCCGGGCGCGCGCGCCGTGCCGCAGCGACGACTCCGCCAGCGAAAAGCTCAGCGCCAGAGAGGTGATCACCTTTCGTCCCAGGACCAGTGCGGCGCGGTGCAGGTCGGCGATCTTCTTGCCGGTGCTGAAATGCGCGGTATTCGAGGCATGCACAATCTTCGCGGCGAGTGCGGGATCGGACTGCAGGATCCGCACGATCTCCGCCAGGGACGTATCGGGGTTGGAGAACAACTGCAGCAGCCGCACGGTTGCCGCGGGCATCGACGGCAGCCGATGCCGCTGAACGACGTCGTAGAGGGAATCGGTCCTCCCCGCGGGTGCGGATGTG
>CAZWGW010000020.1:0-21195 GCA_964633565.1 uncultured Planctomycetaceae bacterium | reverse complement strand
CACATGCGCACGTGCTTCGGCACGAGCCCGTCATCGGTTTTGATGACCTCCTGGCGCATCTTGCCGTCGCTCCAGAACATACGCGAAATCAGGAAGTTTGACTCGTCTCCGAGCCAGAGCGTGACTGTCGTGCTGCCGGTCTCCTTGCCGATGATCTCGATTTCGCGCGAGCCGAACGCGACGAAGTCCAGGATCGCGGGATCGGCAACCGCCGCCCGGAAGATGTCCGCTTTCATCCGCAGGATCTTTGAACGGCGCTTGGTGACTTCGAGCTCGACTTCGGCCGAGACGACGTCCTCGACGAGGCTGTTGAAAGTGTCGCCGACGCCAGGCGCCGGGGGCTGCGCGCTCACCGGGGCCAGCGACATGACCAGGCCCATGCCGGCTACTCCCAGCGGCCAGAAGCTTCGCAGCAATCCCCGTGTCTCGCGGATGAAACGCGTCATGTTTCCGTCCCTGGACGAATTGGCTGGAAGGTGGCACAACTCGGGCAGTTTGGGAACGGCGCCCGCCACCTTCACAATAGGTCATCCGTAAAATCGTCAGCCGTGTTCCGACAACCTTAGTCCGAGTCCGTGGACGATGTGGCATTGGCGGTTCAGTCCGCATCCGCGCCGCTAAAGTTTGTCAGGATTGGGGCAATTTGCCCGTATCGGCAGACTCTGCCGAATGGCGCCTGCCGAGGCATCGTGGAGGGGAATGGAACTTACGCAAGGCAGGCGGGCGGCAGCACAGGCAGTGATGAACGGCGGCCACGTCGCGGACCGCTGCTGTACGCCCCCTGCAGCCCGCAGCGCGGTTCCCGTCAGCGAGACTGAGCGAGTGGGGCGTTCCCGTCACCCTCTGCGCGCTTGAGCACGACAATCCCCACGTCGTTTGCGGTTGAGCGCCGCTCACTGATTGACCGCAGGCGCAACCGTTCGGAACCGACGAACTGCGCCTCCAGTTGCGACCGCACCACCTTATTCCCCCGAACCAGGTCCACGGTGAGGTTGGCGACGGGTTCATCACCAGCCTCCGGGCGCATTTCGCCGCTGAAGGTGTAGCGGCCGGTCGTCAATCCGGTTTCGG
Source organism: uncultured Planctomycetaceae bacterium (assembly GCA_964633565.1). Lineage (GTDB taxonomy): Bacteria > Planctomycetota > Planctomycetia > Planctomycetales > Planctomycetaceae > CAZWGW01. The sequence continues at coordinate 20,124 of CAZWGW010000020.1, read as the reverse complement.
TGGAGTTGTAGATCAGGCTGCCGTCCGGACGGAACCGCATGGAGAGGGCTTCGTTGTACCAGCGACCCTGCAGGTGCTCCTGGGGCGTTGCCGAGCACGACGACAGCCAGCAGCAGCACAGGATCGCCAATGCATGGGCCGGGCACGACGGCGACGCGAACGTTTGCGGACGCATGACGGGGCCTTATCGGAAGTCGGGGTCAAACCAGGCGCCGATCGCCACTAGGGGCAAGGACGGTCGCACAGGAAGTTGCGTTCTTCGAGGTGGTACAGCCGGGGCCGGCGCGTGTTGCAGTCGTACAGCGCGTCGGCGCAGGCCGTGACGTTAAAAGGGCCGATCGGGACGCAGAACAGTTCGCAGATGATGCTGGGGACCTGAAACGTCGTGTGCGCCCGGACGGCAAACGCGCGACCTGAGCCGCCGACGGCGCACAGCCCCGTCCCGACCATCGCCAGTGACTGACCGTTGTTATTGTTGCCCGAGCCCGCCGCGCAGGGGATGTCGGGGACCCCGATTGGATGAATAATCAGTCCGCGGTTCGTGGCGCTGTTCGGCGGCGGCTGAACATTGATGCCCCACGGGGCGACATCGACACACTGCAGACACGCATTGCTCGGTTCATCGGTGTCGACGAACGTCACAGTGCAGGAGGTCCCGTCGTTAAAGCAGACGGTGACCTGCGTCATGCAATGGCCGATCTCGTCGGCGTCGAGCTGGCTGCCGGGACCGCCGCCCGCGGCGTCGCGCACGCGGGCGCCGAACCGCAGCCGGTCCATCAGATCGAACCCGTTCATCGCACCCAGGCCGTCCGGGAATTCGACGGCGAGCGTCCGCGACGAGACGGCGGTCGGCGCGGTCACGATCGTGCCGTTGCCCACTTCGCACGGATTGTCGACTTCGATGTAGAACTGCACCTGCGTCCAATCGATGCCATGCACGTCCGCTTGCGCCGATCGTCCCGCCTGTCCCACCGGGCAGTTGTCCTGCAGCAGCGCGTTGGAGTCGTCGTCCGTCAGCGCCACGGACACTTTGGGCGTGACGCTGGAAAAGTCAAACCGCGGCTCCACCGTCTGGTTCTGAATGTCACATTCCTCCGGCAACTCGTAGACGACGCGGCGGATGCGGGTCGTCACTCCGGGGGGGATCGGAAAGACGTTGGGCTGGAACGAAATCCCCCAGTGGTGGTCCTGCGAGGGAGAATTCGGACCTCCACCGGATGGTCCGCCGAGCGTGGAGTTTCCCGTGACGTCCAGCCAGATCGTGCCCACGCCGCAGCTCGGCGTTTCGCAGCAGTCGAAGACGAACTCGGGATCGTCATCGACAATCGCGCCGAAGACGAGCACTCCGTTGCTGCAGTTATTCTGATTGCAGGGGGAGGCCGGGTTGTAGTTGAGCGTGGGATCGATGACGCTGAGGTCAACGGGGGCTCCGTTGACGGTGTTCGCGAAGGAGAACTGATTGCCGACCTGCCGCGGGATCAGCGTGTCTCCCCCTCCGGCGTCACCCCAGTGTTTCACGGCGGCGAGTGCGGCGGACTCCATCGCATTCGTTAATTCGATGCGGGCCAGATACAGGTTGGCGACTTCGGTGACCACGCCCAGAAGCGTGAGCACGGCCGGGATGGCGAGAATGGTCCACAGAGTTGCGGCGCCGCGACGTCGAGCCGTCGGGCAAGTCGGTGTGGTCCGACCCTGTGTTCGACGTGTCGATCGGGAATGACGTGCTGTCTGCTGCATGCGGGACCTCTTCCCCGGAACCTGGCTCGCCAGAACCTGCCGGCTATGGATTTGTTTCGATCCGCCAGACCGTCGAGTGCTGGATCGAACAGTCCGACATGTCAAATCCGAATGTGCTCAGGCAGTTCGGAATGTTGCCGTCCATCGGGAGACAGACCGTGACCCGGACCGATTCCACGCCGGACGGCAGGGAGGGGAGCGGGGACGGCCCGGTCGGCCCGCAGTTACAGCCGGTCCCGTCGGTGAATGTCTGCACGGGATTCGGGACCCCCATCGCGTTGTGCTCCAGGATCACCGTGCACGAGGCGGAGTAGCCCGCCGTCATCAGGTACTGGTCGACTTCGCCCTTGAGGGTCGTGAGGTTCCCGAGGTCAGGTGGTCCGCCCGAACGTTGAATCTCGGCTGCGACCTTGGCGCCGAGCCGCGCGGCGAATTCCACGTGTTTGCTGGCCGCCATGATCAGCGCGATCTGCACCAGCGCCAGCAATACGATGACCCAGACGGGGATACTGATGATCAACTCGAGGGTCACAACGCCGCGCTGTCGGGACCGTCGCCCGCGCACGCGCTGCTCCACCAGCCGGCGGCCGGCAACGGCCCGTAGAAACCGGGGGGCCCTGTCTGGATCTGTCGTGCCCCTGTGCATTTCCCGGGGTTGCTCCTGTGCGGCAAACAATTTGCAATCCGCAGGACAGCATGCCGCGTGCCGTGTTGATGGAATCATGGGTTGGGCAGCGGTTCACGAGAGCCGCACGTCTGGTCAACGAGGCTGTCTCAAGGTCTGAACGCCGGGCGCAAACCCCGGCTAGCGCCTCGCCCACTGATGTTGACAGTCGTTTGCCGACCGACGGTTCCCCTGTCGCCCTCAGGAATTCTGGACGAAAAATGAGCATTCGACCGGTTGTCTGTCCTGCCTCCGGCATCAACGCGGAGCGTCGCCGGCTGGTCGCCGCCGTATGGACCGTGTGCGTGCTGTTTCTGTGCACGGCGACAGTGGCCGATCCGGACCTGTGGGGCCATACGCTCTATGGCCTGAGGTCGATCGACCACGGCGTGTTGACGGAACGCAACGACCCGTTCAGTTACACCGCCCCCGGAGCCGACTGGATCAATCACGAATGGCTGACCGAATACCAGTTCGGCTGGCTGTGGAGATACGCCGGGAATCCCGGCCTGGTCATGTGGCGCAACCTGCTTGTGGCGGGCATGTTCGTGGTTGCCGCGCTGGCCATTCAACGGGCGCGCACCAGCCTCGCGGCGGCGGTTCTGTTGCTGATCCTCAACGCCGAATGCCTGTCGAATTACGTTATCTTCGTACGTCCGCAACTCGCCACGTTCGTGTTCTTTGCGGTGTTTCTCCACATTCTGCGAGTCTGCCATGACCGCCCTGCGTCACGATCGATCTGGGTGTTGCCGCCGTTGATGATGATGTGGGTCAACCTGCATGGTGGATTCCTCGCCGGCGGCGGACTCGTGGTGCTGTTCCTCGTTGCGGCGCTGGTGCGCCGGTGGCGTGATCCCGCGGGCGGGGGGCTGCCGCTCAAACGGCTGAGTTGTGTGACGGCCCTGGTCGCGCTGGCCACGCTGGTGAATCCGTACGGGATCGGCCTGCACGAAATGCTGTGGCAACACTTGTGGACCGAGCAGTTCGTCCGCGAATGGCAACCGCTCTGGGACACGCGCCAATCACCGGTCTACTACGTGCCGTTCGTGTTGACGGGCATCGCTTTGTTCGGGCGGCGTCGCTGGAAGCTGGTGGACGCACTGGTGCTGGGTGTCGTGGCCTGGCAGGCCGCGATGCACCTGCGGCACGTGGCGCTGTTCAGCATCGCGACGCTGGTACTGCTGCCCGGGCCGATGACGTCCGCACTGCAGCGACTGTTTCCCCTGTTGACGGAGCACTGGGGCCGTCCGGAAGGGCGGAGCCGGCGGTGGTTGGCCGTCGCGATGGCCGCCGGGTTTCTCGTGGTGTTGCAGGTAAGGTCGGGGCTCGAATTCTGGCGTCAGGGAATCGGCCCGTGGCAGATCGGGGTCGAAACCCGCTGTCACGTCCCGGGCATGCCCCTGCGGGCTGTCGCCGCGCTGCGCGGAGCGCATCTTTCGGGAAACCTCGTGACGGATTACGGCTGGGGACAGTTCGTGCTTTGGCACCTGCATCCGGGGACGCGCGTGGCCTTCGACGGGCGCTATCGCACGGTGTTTCCGCCGGCGCTGGAGCGGCAGTTCCTGGGATTCCAGACGGCGCAGGCGGGAGTCGACATCCGCACGCCAATCCTCGATGACTATGCGACGGACCTGGCCCTCGTGCCGACGGGCGGCAACGTCGAACACTATCTGGCGTCCCGAACGGACTGGAGACCTGTGTACCGCGACAATCAGGCGGCGATCTTTGTGCCCGCCACGCGGCGTGAGTTGGGCACAACGCGGATTGAGGCTCCAGAGGTTCCGCGCTGGTGTGTTTTTCCCGGCCGGACGTCGTTCGGCACGAAGGTTGCGACGACGGGAGGAGATCAGCCGGCCCCGACTGCGCCGCGGCGCGGGCCGGACTCACGGACCGTATCACTCCACGATTGAACCCCGGAAACGAGGAAACGCCGTGCTTCGTCGATTGAAGGCAAAACTGCAGACAACTCGTTCGCGCCGCAAGGGGTCCGTGTTCGTCGAGTATATCCTGCTCGTCACGATCGTCGGCATCGGCGTGATCGTCGGCCTGGCGTGCCTGCGCGAAGCGCTGGTCAACGAACTGCTGGATCTTGCCAACGCCATCAACGCCATCAATTGCTGACGCGTCTGGCGCCGGGCGGGCGTGTTGACGGCACCGCGGACTGTCGTGTCTCCCTGCCGGGCGCTGCCGGCGAGCGACTGCCGACACGACGACTGTAAACCTGGGTATTCAATGATGCGACGGGCGCGGTACGACCATCGGCGTTCGCGGACATCAAGGCCCCGGAGGGGTGTGGTCACGCTGGAACTTATCGTGACGATGCCCATTCTGTTCTTCACGTTCCTGGCCATTTTCGAGTTCGGCTTTCTGGGACTGACGCTGCAGACCGGCCATACCGCCCTGATCGAAGGGACGAGGCGGGGGGCGGAACTATACCCTCCCACGTATCCGCTCGACCTGGCCGGTCCGGACAATGACATCGCTGATCAGATTGTGGAGCGCATGAACCAGTATCTGGGCATTCAGTGCCTGGAGATCTTCGACGCGACGCAGGGCCTTGTCGACGATCCGGAGCATGCCAACGTCCACGTCATCATTGAGCGCGGGATCAACCCGCCGATTGAGCGAGGCGACAGCATGCCGGTCGGATTCGCATGCACGCCGCACGGCCCGCCCCCGACAACGACCGAAATCCGCGTCACGGTCTGCTTCCCGCTCGTGGACGCCGCTGACCCGCACGGCTGCGGAAATCCAGTTCCGGACTGGCTGGATATGGTCGGGTTCTCGATGCAGGGGTGCCGCTTCGAGGTCAGTTCACGGATGCTGCTGGAGTGACCCGCTTCGTTACCCTGCCCTCTTCCTCCGGCACGCGCCGCGGAGACAGTTCGCACAAACCCTGACGGTCGCGCGGAAAAGTTGAGCAAAGCTTGTGGAATCGCGACGATAACCGATTAGGCGTCCTTATCGGCGGCAGACACAGGGAAGGAGTCGGTTATGCGCTGGACCTTGAAGGTTCGTGGGTTACGTCGGTTGGCTGCGACCAGTCTACTGCCAGCGGGCTTTCTGGTTCCCTCGGCGAATCCGCTCATGGCCCAGGATCTGACTGCGCCGCGCACCGGGCGGTTCGAGTCGGCTCGTGGCACGGAAACGTCAAACACGCAACAGGTTCCGCCAGGTGAACCGGGCGCGGTCCCCGCACCGGCTCCGATCTCGCTGAATCGGTCGCAACGCCGCGACCTGGAGCAGGCGCGACGCCGGGCCGCGGACCTCGCAGACCAGAGTGCCGGCGCCTTTGAACGCGGGCTGATGCCGTTCAACGACTACCTTGAACAGACGGCGCTGGTGCAGTGGACGGAGCAACTGCTGACGGACGTCCGGTATTCCGGAAATGCCGTGTCGGTGCAGCGCAACCACGTCGCAAGAATGCAATCGGCCCTCGACCGGTTGCGGCAGTTCGGGCAGCCGAATGCAAAGCACTGGGAAGCGGACGTGGCGCTGGCCGAATGGGCCGCCGCCGATGCCGAGAATCAGTTGGCGCTGGCCGAACGGAACGAGGTCGCCGCCGGTCAGGCCGCAATGCGCCGATCGGACGCCGCCCGGGAACATGACCGGCTGCGCCAGCGCGACGCGGAGATCGGCTGGGCGTCGTTGCAGGCCACGTCGCTGGCGTCAGAGCTGGCGGTCTCATCGGCCCTCCCGGGAGAACAGGGCCAGCCACAATCGGCGGCTGACCATCGGGCCTACCTCGCCGCGGTGGCCCGGCGGACGGCGGACTGGTCACAGGATGGTGCGGGTATCGGGCGCTCCGACCGCGTGCAGAAGTCGGAACTGGCGGTCGACCTGGTCGATCTGTCGGCCGCGCTGCAGGACGACCGTCCCGAACGGGCGAAGCCGGCGATGCGCCGTGCGGAGGAGCACATCCGCGATCTGTTTGCGACGCAGCAGGAATTCCACGGAAAAGGGACGGCCTCGCTGTACGATCTGTCACGAACCTGGCTGGCGTGGCGAGAACTGCATGAGCTGGGGACCGGGAAGCCGGGGCTGGTCGACGCCGATCAATTGGCCGAACGACGCGAGGCGCGAACCGTGCTGTCCGGTCTGGCTGATCGAACTCTCGACCGGCAGGGCAGGAACGCCGCGGATGTCACCGTTGTCCGCCTGCTGGAACAGATGGACGGGCTCGAAGCCCTGCGGCGTCCGGCCGGTCAACCGGGCGAATATCTGAAGTAACGTGCGGTGTCCGGCGTGGGGCGGATTGGCATTGCCGGCCGCGTCGCCCCGTTGCAAATCCTCAATGGAAATGTCCTGATTCCGGTCCGCGGTGCCTGTCTGGCCAGCCGCGAAACCCGGTTCCGACGCATGAGGCCCCGGACGTCCAATCAGCGCGACCCAGCGACAGTCCGGGAGTTGCATCGAAGCAAATGAAAACGCCCGGCTGAATCGGGCCGGGCGTCAGGCTCATTCTGATTCGGCCGCCGTGGCCGTTCAATTCTGCAGAAGGTCCTCGAGCATCGGCAGTTGCGATCCCAGCGGATGGACGCTGCCAGGGAGCGGCTGCAGCGCCGGGACATTCTGTCCGAATTCCTCATAGACCGGGTCGAACATGGCGAGGGAGTACGGGTTTCGAGGATCGCCGCCCATGCTCACCACGCGCGCCTGGTGCTCAAAGACATGGATGTAGTTGTACGGCCGGAAGTAGTAGTAGCCGTGGTCCTGAGGAAAGTAGGCGAAGTGCGGATACATGTCTCCGGTCGTATGCGCCCGACTCCAGCGACACCTGTTGCAGCACCGCTTGCAGCAGCCGTCATCCTCACCGCATTGGCAGGGCTGCCCGTAGCCGCATCCACAGCCGCAGCCGCTCATGGTCCCGCAACCCGCGGGTGCTCCACAGCCGACGGGCGCTGCACAGCCCACGACCTGGCCGCAGTCCATCGGCTGATAGCAGGAGGTGGGCTGGCAGCAGGCGGCAGGCACGTGACAGGCAGGCGCACAAGCCGAGGGAGCACACGCACCCGGTGCAGCGCACCCGACTCCTGCGGCGGGGGCGCAGCAGTTGTCGGCCGGGGCAGCGCACGCCACTCCGCTGGAGTATGCGGTCTGGACGATCGCATGTGCGGCGATCGCGGTGATTCGTGTCGTCCTGGCGGGAGCGGGCCGGGACGCCCCGTCCGTCTTGCGAGAGCCGGGGTCAGCCGACACTAAACTGGTCGCAATGATCACAATCGACCACGTCGTCATGGTCCTGGCCTCGTACTGGGTCTCGTGATGCGGGTCGTAATTCGGGCTGGCGCCGGATGATACCGCTGACCACGTGCATTTCTGGACGTGTGTCTTTCTTCATCGTCAGGTTTCTGCGGACACTTGTGCGTCGTCCAAGTTGACGACACAGGCCGATCAGCCGTAAGAACCTGCCCAATCTACCCAGTAGCGGAGTGTTTCGAGCCGTGACTGCACTTGACGCGCGGCGCATACCCGAGTTGACACCTCCCGGGCTGACGCCTTCCGGCCCGTTCAGAGTCACCGACGGACTCGTGACCCGTGGCGTAACTTCCATACGGCCATGAAACTTAGTTCAAACCGGCATGCGACTTGCTTTGTCAGGAACGAGAGCCGTTGCGAGCGCGCAGGCCGTGAGCCGAATCGTTGAGGGGGACTGACTGTGAGCCGATTGCACACGCGTCTGGCTTTGGGAACCGTGGTGACGGTCTGCGGTGCGCTCTGTGGCTGTACGCGAGTGGCGCCGTCGGGCGAGCCTGTGGTTGGAACGGTGCAAGGAGCCGCAGCAGAACCCGCACGCGGCGCGACCGCTCCGATCGCCGACGGTACCGATGATTCAGGCCTGAGTGAAAATTCGGGTGTTGAATTACCCCTGCGGTTTCCCGGCAGTTCGACCACTTCCGCGGACGATGCGTCGAACGCGGTTGAACAGGTTTCATCGGGGCCCGGACTTGTCGAGACGATTCGCCGGACGGTGGAATCCTCTCCCGTGTTTGAAGAGAGCGGAGTCCAGGGCGAATTGCTGGACGGTCTGAACGCGGCTGAGGACGAGATGACTCGCATCAAGCGCGAGAATCGCCGCGCCCTGCGTGACGCCAACCGCCAGGTCCGTGTCGGGAATTCCGCGCTCTCCCCGAATCTGCTGTTGATTACGGTCGATCAACTGGGATATGGCGACTTGAGTTGTTACGGGCAGGCCCGTTACGAGACGCCCCGCATTGATCAACTTGCGGCGGACGGCGCACAGTTCAGCCAGTTTTACGCGGGGAGCGCGGATCCGCGCGGCGCGCGGTGGTGCCTGTTCACCGGTCTCAATACGGGTCGAGCCACGCCGGCCGGAACCGAGCCTGACGCCGGGCGATTTGCGTTGAATGAGGAACAGAAGACCCTGGCTGAAGTGCTGTGGCAGTCGGGATACAGCACGTCTTTCGTCGGCGCATGGGGTCAGTCCGGGTTGCCGATTGATTACGGATTCGACGAATGGACCGGCTTCCGCTCGCACGTCGAGGCGAGTCCATATCCGACGTCCATCTCCGTCGACGCCGTGCGGGCGCGGATTCTCAAGAATGAGGGGGGGCAGCGCGGAGTCCCTGCATCGGATTTTCTGGTCGAAGAAGGGTTGTCATTCATTGCGCGGCACGCCGCGGCTGGCCGTCCGTTCTTCCTGCATCTCGCCCTGCCCGTCGAGATTGCCGAGCCGTCTGCGGACCAGGGCGCGGCCGTGTCTGACCCGGCGGCGCGGATCGTCGAACTGGATGCGATGGTCGGTCGTATCACGCGCTGGCTCGAGGAATCCAATCTTGCCGGTAAGACCTGTGTGCTGTTCCTGGGCACTTGCGCTCCGTCTCCGCTCGCCGGCGCGGCCATTCAGGGCGGCGAGCGAACGGCGGGACTGCGAGTCAGCGACGACGGACTGGGCGAGGGCAACCTGAGGGTGCCGCTGATCGTGTCGTGGCCCGGCCGGATCGCGGCGGGGACGCGCTCTGACCATGTGTGCGCCGCCTGGGACCTCCTGCCGACGCTGGCGGACCTGGCGGGCGCGCAGCGGCGCCCGCCGCGCATCGACGGACTGTCCTTCGCGCCCAGCCTGCTGGGACGCTCACAGCGCGAACATGCCCTGCTGTACTGGGAGACGCGACTGGGCGGATTCGGCCAGGCCGTGCGCAAGGGGCAATGGAAAGGGGTGCGACACGCCGGGCAATCGGCCCTCGGGCTGTTCGACCTGGCCGCCGATCCACGGGAACAGACCGATCTCGCCGCCAGAAGACCGGAAGTGGTCGATCAACTGATTGTCCGCAGGAAGTGAGGGACCGTCGGCATCGGTCAGGGGAGCAGCCAGAACAGTCCGGCATACACTCCCACGGCGGTGGCGGCCGCCCGCCCGTTGAGCGGCACCTGGTAGATCTTTTTGGGGGCGAAATCACCGGGCCGATACCAGCCCATCGCATATTGATGCCTGCACGCCGGGTCCAGCGCCATCTGATACGGCAGGCCCACGACCTGGGCGCCGAACCGCGCCAGCGTGAAGAAGGGCTCGACGCCCTCCGAGTAGTGGATGTGCCCGTAGCGTTCTAATGCCGGGTCCTCAAAGTACAGTGGATTGTGGAACGTGTTTGACGGCAGCCAGTAGTAGTCCGTCTGAGCAAACAGCCGGTCAGCCGAGCCGGAATCGGGCAGCGCATATTCCTCGGGGCAGAAGTAGTCCTTGTTCGGAGGACAATTCCCGGGTGGAGGACACAGGTGCTCGCACGGGTCACCCCCTTTGGGGTCATACTGGCGGAAGGGTTGAATACTCGTAATCGGTCGCAGCCCGACATATTCGGGCGGCGGCCGTAATGCCGTGAGGGGCGGATTCTGGCCGTCCTCAAACGCCGCCACGACGCGGGCCTGTCCAAAAGCGGCGTCAAACGCGTGCTGCTGCAGTTCGAGGAACTCCGGCAGTGTGACCGGGCGCTCGGAAACCGTGCGACTGGCTGGCGGTGAACGATCGCCGGCCGTGGCTCCCGCCCGCTGCCGGGCGAGCGGATCAACCGGGCCGAAGAACCAGTCCTCCTCGTCGGGAGCCACGGGAGCGGCAGCGTCGACGGGGGGATGGCGTGCGGACCGGGAGAGTGTCGATCCGGAATCCATCAGCGCCGGGGGCGTCGCGTCATGCGCATCGACCTCTGCCCGCTCCGGCTCGACCCAGGGGGTGGCGGAAATCGCGGGGGCCACAAACGTGTCGTCATTAACACGGCGCGTCGCCGGCTCGCCTGACTCGTCGCTCGGGAGCGACGTCCACTGGCTGCGAACCTCATCCCACCGCGCCGCCGCAGAACGCTGCTTGAGACGGTCCAGCGGCGACGGGACGGCGGCCGTGTCCGCGGCAAGGGCGGGCGCCCCGAGCAGCACCCCCAACAGGAGGACCACGCGCCCCAGGGAGCGTTCAGAATGCGTCCGCGGGCGCGTGCTCAGCGCTGTAGTTCGGCGATTCCTGCGTGATGGCGATGTCATGCGGATGGTTCTCCCTCACCGTGGCCGCCGAAACGCGGAGAAACCGCGGCCTGGTCCGCAGTTCCTCGATGGTCTTCACCCCCAGGTATCCCATGCCAGCCCGCAGCCCGCCGACCAACTGGTACAGCAGGCTGTGCAATGGTCCCTTGTAGGGGACGCGTCCCTCGACCCCTTCGGGCACGAGTTTCGGCCTGGCTTTTCCGTCGTCGTCTCCCACACTCTGTCGGTAGCGCTCGCTGCTCCCCTGGACCATAGCGCCCAGCGAACCCATCCCCCGGTAGCGTTTGAACGTACGCCCCTGGAACAGGATCATTTCGCCGGGGCTCTCGTCGAGTCCGGCGAGCAGTCCTCCCAGCATCGCGGCATGCGCCCCGCACGCCAGCGCCTTGGTTATGTCACCGCTGTATCGAATCCCCCCGTCGGCGATCATCGGCACGTCGGTGCCCGCGATCGCTTCCGCCACCAGGGCAATCGCCGTCAATTGCGGCACGCCGACCCCGGAAATGATCCGCGTCGTGCAGATCGATCCGGGACCGATGCCGGTCTTGATCGCGTCCGCCCCCGCGTCGAGGAGGTCTCCGGCTCCTTCCGTCGTCGCCACGTTCCCCGCAATCACGTCGATCGACCACTGCCGCTTGATCTGCCGGACGGTTTCGATGACGTTTTTCGAGTGTCCGTGTGCACTGTCGACCACGAGCACGTCTACGCCGGTCTCGATGAGGCGTTCGGCACGCTCGAAATCGAACACACCGACCGCCGCACCGACGCGCAATCGCCCCCGGCTGTCCTTGCTCGCCCGCGGAAACCGCAGGTTCTTGTCGATGTCCTTGATCGTGATTAATCCCTTCAACTGGTATTCATCGTCCACCAGGAGCAGCTTCTCTACCTTGTTTTCCCGGAGCATCCGCTCCGCATCCTTCAGACCGGTGTGCTCGTGGGCGGTGACGAGGTTGTCCTTCGTCATGACCTGGGCGACCGGAATGTCTTTGGAATCGAGGAACCGCAGGTCGCGGCGCGTGATAATCCCCTTGAGTTTCCCATTCTTCGTAATCGGCACGCCGCCGATGTTGCGCTCGTCCATGATGCGGATGGCGTCGCGCACGGAGGCCTCGGGCGGCAATGTGACCGGATCGACGATCACGCCGTGTTCTGCGCGCTTGACGCGGTCCACCTGCATCCCCTGGTTCTCGATGGACATGTTCTTGTGGACGATACCGATGCCCCCCTCCTGGGCCATGCCGATGGCCATGTCGGCCTCCGTGACGGTGTCCATGGGGCTGGAGACGATCGGCACGTGCAGGCGGATGTTGCGTGTCAGCCGCGAGCTGACATCGACGTCGGCCGGCATGACCTCGCTGTACGCGGGGACGAGCAGCAGGTCGTCAAACGTCAGTCCGGAATCGATGATGCGGTCCTTCATGGCGATACTCCCAGTTTGATGTCAGCGGTCAGACCGCTGCCGGTTGATCCGTGTGAAACGCCCGCCACAACGCATTGGACAATTCCACATGCGAGGCGACATCCAGTTCCTCGGCCCGACAGGTTTCCGCCAGTTCGGCGTCCTGCAGGAACTGGTCCACGTCGAACTTTGCCGATTCGGCGCGGTACATGCCGCGCAGCACGCCCCGCAGCAGTTTCCTCCGGTGCAGGAATACTCCGCGTACGTAATCGTGGAAGAATCTCCGATCGGCAATTTTCGCGCGTCGGACCGGGTGCGGCACGACCCGCACGATCGCCGAGTTGACCTGCGGTCGCGGCCAGAACACGTTCGGCGAGAGCTTCTTCAGCACCTTGACCCGGCACTGCGACTGCAGCCAGATGGCGAGCGCCCCGTAATGCTCCGATCCGGGACGGGCGATCATCCGCAGCGCCAGTTCGAACTGGATCGTCGCGACCATCCGCACCCACGGCAGGTCGGTCGCCACCAGGTTCGAGATGACCGGCGTGGCAATATGGTATGGCAGATTGGCGACCAGCTTCAGCCGCCGGTCCGGTGCGGCCTGCAACTGTGCCTGCACGGCGTCCAGCACCGCCGGAGCGAAACGGTTCTTGTTCCTGAGCGCATCGCACTGCAGGAGCGTGACGTTCGTGCCGTTCGCCGCGGCCTCCGCGGCTAATTGGTGCATCATGCGATCGTATTCGACGGAGACGACGGCCCCCGCCTGCCGGGCCAGTTCGGCCGTGAGGCTGCCGGTCCCCGCTCCGATTTCGAGCACGACGTCGTGCTCGTCGAGTTCGGCCTGACGGACGATGAAGTCGATCAGGTTCAGGTCGATCAGGAAATTCTGGCCGAGGTCGCCGCGCGGATGCAGACCCCGCTCGGAAAAGAGCTGCATCAGGTAGGAGCGGGTCTGGCGGTCGGTGGAGTTCACGGCTGCGAGGAGTCAGGAGTCAGGGGGTCGGAGGTCAGAGAGCAGTTTTTCGAGGTATTTGCCGATGATGTCTGTTTCGATGTTGACCGGGTCACCCACCTGCCGACGGCCGAGGTTGCTGACCGCCAGTGTGTGTGGGATGAGCGCCACGCTGAATCGTTCGGGCTCGACCCGGACGAGTGTCAGGCTGACGCCGTCGACCGCGATCGAGCCTTTCTCGACCATCTGACGGGTGAGGCGAGCAGGGACGCGAAACCACATGGTCGTCCACTCGCCGTCGAGATCGTTGGTGTCGACGTGACCCAACCCGTCGACGTGCCCCTGAACGAAGTGCCCGCCGAGCCGGCCGTTCGTGGGGAGTGAGCGTTCGAGGTTGACGGTATCGCCGGTCTTCAGCGCGCCCAGGTTAGTCCGGGAGAGGGTCTCCGTGCCTGCCTGGAACGACCAGCCGCCGTCCCCGATCGCAACGACTGTCAGGCAGCAACCGTTGATCGCGATGCTGTCTCCGACGCGGGTCTGGTCCAATCCAGACAACATCTCGCGCGGCGGGGCAATGGCCAGTTCGACCCCCGGTCCCTCGGGCCGGAGGGACTGCACCGTGCCTTGCCCTTCGACGATTCCGGTAAACATGACTTATCGTGATTCGGGGGAACTCGCCCCACATGAATCAATCGTACGCAATGGAGTCGTAAGCGTGTCGCGAAACTGCCGTCCGCCAAAGCACACAAGCCCGAAGCGCTGGCGAGGACGTACCTCAACAGGGCTTCGGGCTTGACGAACCGCAACGTGCCGCACATGACACCGTTCCATTGGAACAGTCTGTCAAACGCGCGCGGATTTGTACAGTCTGCCGGTCACAGTTCGCACCCACGCCGCCCGCAGCGGGGCGGCAAACGCGAAATAGCAGAAGATCAGCGGCACGGCGAGTTCATGGACCCAGAACACGACCGCCATCGTGAACACGAGTTGGATGACGTGCCTGCGAGTCCGTTGCCCGCTGAACAATTGGGCGAAGTAGTGCGGGTAGCGGATGCGGGACACCATCAGACAGGCAATCAGCAGTGTGATCAGGGGGAGGACCGACCGGACTCCGGGGATCAGCCACTGCGCGATTTCCTGCATGAGCGGGCCATTCTGGGTCGCTGTTTTCGCGACAGGCCAACTCACCGCAAACGGGAAGGCGATAATCGTACCGGCCGCAGCCGGAGACGGCAGGCCGCTGAACTCGTCGTGCGACTCCTCTTCCTCCGTCTCGACGTTGAACCGTGCCAGCCGCAGGATGGCGCACAAGGCATACAGCACGGCGATCGTCCACAACAGTCGCGGTGGGTAATCGAGGCCGCCCAGTCCGTGCAGTTCCTTCGTCACAAACTGCAGCATCAGGAACGCGGGTGCAACACCAAAGCTGACGGCATCGCACAGGCTGTCGAGTTGCGCTCCCAACTCGCTGGTCTGCTTCATGAGCCGTGCGACGCTGCCGTCCAGCATGTCGAACACCATGGCCAGAAAGATCAGGGCGGCCGCCTTGAAAGAGTCCGAAAAGTCCGGAGGCCCCAGGCCAAGGACCTCGGTCGGCCCCAGCTTGGCGGCGAACGTGATCGCGCCGAACCCGCAGGCGCCGTTGGCCAGCGTGAGCATCGTCGGCAGCACGGCGATGAGCCGCGGCGGCTTGATCATTGGACGAGGTCTTTCATCTCCCGCACCGCCCGCTCCATCCCTACCATTACGGCCCGGGCGACGATGCTGTGGCCGATGTTGAGTTCGCTCACTCCGGCAATGCGCGCCACGGGGACGACGTTGCGGTAGGTCAACCCGTGCCCCATGTGTAACAATAGCCCGTGTTTCAGGGCGACGTCGCCAGCCGAAACCAACGCCGCCAGTTCCCGGTTTCTCGTGGTTTCGTCGGTCGCATCGGCGTAGCGGCCGGTGTGGAGTTCCACCGCCTCCGCCCCGAGGTCGCGCGAGGCCGTGATCTGGGCGCCGTCCGGATCGATAAACAGGCTCACCTCGATGCCGGCCGCCAGCAACTGATCGACGCAGCGTTTGACCCGTTCCCGCTGCCCGATCACGTCCAGCCCCCCTTCAGTCGTGATCTCCTCGCGCTTTTCAGGGACGAGCGTGCACTGGTCCGGTTTCACTTCGAGTGCGATGCGGGTGATCTCTTCAGACGCAGCCATTTCGAGGTTGAGTTTGACCTGCACCGTCTCGCGCAGCACGCGGACATCGCGATCCTGAATATGCCGGCGGTCCTCCCGCAGGTGGACCGTAATCCCATCCGCCCCTCCGAGTTCCGCCAGGGCGGCCGCCCACACCGGGTCCGGCTCGATCGTCCGCCGCGCCTGCCGGATCGTGGCCACGTGGTCGATATTGACGCCGAGTTTCGCCATCCGCCCGTTTCCCTGAAACCTGAATGGATCGGTCAATTCCGCCCATCATACCGCCCGCGGCTCCGAATGGCAGGCGACGACGAAGGCGCGGTGAGTCACGATTTCCGGACGCCGCGCGGGATTTCGGGAACAATCGGCGTCGCGCGGCAGTCAATAGGAGAGGGTCACCTCTCAACCGGAGCCGACTGATGTCGCCGCAGCAGCTTCTGCAGATCGTCGACGTCGCCACCCCCTGCCGGGCCGACTGGGACAGTATGACCGGCGACGACCGGTCGCGGTTCTGCGGGCAATGCCGCAAACACGTGTACAACCTCTCGGCCATGCCCGCCGATCAGGCGGTGGCGCTGATTCGTGAACGAGAAGGGGACCTGTGCATCCGGCTGTATCGCCGAATGGACGGGACGGTGTTGTCCGGCGATTGTCCCATCGGGGTGGGCCGCGTCTGGAAACGGTTGAAGGCCGTGGCGGCCGGCGTGACTGCGGCCAGCCTGCTGGGGCTCAGCGCAGCGCTTCTGCCGAACGTCACCTATTCGGCGACGGCTCCGGCAACCGGGAGCGGCACGGCGACATCGATGGTTTCCGTGCGTCGGTCGGTTCGCGAGTTCTGGGACGATCTCCGGGCGTGGCTGGGCTTCACCACGCCGACCGCAACGCCGGTGATGGGGGACATCTGCATCTCGGGTGCCATTGCCCCTCTTCCTCCAACGGGGTCTCCGGTTTCTGGAACCGGATTTGATACTGTTCCCGAGACATCACCGGCACCACGTCAGGTGGAACCGGCTTCCGAATTCTGACCGACCCCCTACAATTCGGGGCATGCCCCTGGAGCAGATTTTCATCGGCAGCGCCACCGCCGTTTTGTGCCTCGCCGGTCTGCGCAACAACGCGTGGTTGCTGGAACACACGCGGAAAGGCCGGCGGCTCGTCGACTGCTTCGGGACCGTGAAGGCCGTCTGGATCCTGCGCGGCCTGTTCGTCACCGGCGCGCTTTTCGGCGCGCTCCTGGCGACCGGCGTCATCAATCCGGTTCACTGGTGACGTCGCCGGCAGTGTTCGCGTCCGTCTTCATGAACTCCTGCAAGAGCGTGGTGGCATACACGCCGCTCGGCAGCGTGAAGCGAAATCGCAGTCCGGCCGGATCGGCGGCCAACTGCAGATCGTCGACCCGGACCACGATCGGCCGCCGTGCTCCCGTCACCAGTCGGGAGAACTCCGCCGCCTGCTCGCGCGTGACACCGAATCGATCGATCACACGTTGTTCGCGCGCGGCCGGTTCGCCGGTGGGTGACTTCATCTTTGGTCCAAACAGCGGCCCGGTGAGGACGGTCTCCCCCTGGTCATACCGCGCTTGTTCCCGCGCAACATCCTCCACGACAAAACAACCCCCGCTTGCCGTGACCTGCATCACGTCCCCCGCGAGGACAGTTCCGAAGAGTCCGTCAGTCAGGCGTTCACTCAGCACGACATTGAACACCGCCGACTGCGCCGCCGAGAGCGACAACCGCAGCAGAAACTTCCGGCGGCGTGGTTCGATCTCGCGCGGTTTCTTCCGTCCCGCCAGCAGGTCGAGTCCGAATCGCGCCGTGGCGCCGCCGATGCCGAATCGCTGTTCGCCATAGTAATTGGGAAACCCGCGCTCCCGAACGACTTCGGCCACGGCTTCGGCAATGATCAGCGAGTCTGCTGCTACGTCGCGGATCAGAATGTCGAATCGATTCCCTGTGAGATGCCCGGTGCGCAGCTTGTTGCGGTGCCGCGCCGAGCGCAACACGCGAATGCCGGTCGTCTCGACAGCACCAAGCTGCGGTTCGCATGTTGCCGGCACCGAGACGAACTGCCGCGTTACGGCCCGGCGGTCCTTGAGGCCGGCCACGCCCACGTCCTCGCGACGGACGCCGACCGACCGCGCCACATGCGCCACGAGGTCTTCGGCGGAGACATCGCGCTTCTCGACCCACAGGAACAGGTGCTCCCCATCGCCGCACGGCTCGTACGCCGGGAGTTCTTCGACGATGAAGTCCTCCGGCTCGCGCTTCAGCACACCGCCGATGCCGGGCAGGTGGCCCGTCAGGTATGGAGCGAGCGGGTGTGGCGCGCTGGCATTCAACCGGGTTTTGTCCACGTAATTGTTTCGGATTCCGGCGTCCATCGGGGTGGCCGGGGCGGGGCCATTCGGGTTTGACGATCCACGTAGTGAATCGCTCGGCCCGGACTCCTCGTCTTTCACGGAAAGTCGCGACGCCCCGGCACGCGCGCTCCGGGGCTTCAGTGTATCGTAGATTGCCGCTGGTCGTGATTCGCACGCCGGTCTGCTGCCTCGTGTCGGCGTGACGCGACCAGCCCCGGCCACACGTCCCGTCAAGACCAATCAAGACTCTACACGCGCTCGATTTCAAACTGCCGATGTGGCCGCATGGATTTCACGACGCGATAGCCGGGCCACGAGGCGAACTTCGCGGCCACCTGATTGGCACGTTCCGCATTCGCGGCCCCACTGTGCACGTGCAACAGGAACCGCAACATCAGTGGCTTGTCTTTTGCCGCGATCAACGGTGCATGCATGCAGGGGGAGCAGCCCATCCAGCCGTCCGAGCGCACGTGCCACGAGTTGGGATAACCCGGGTTCGAAGGATGATCAAAGTAGGTGATCCCTTCGACGACCTCTTCGGTGTTGCCGTCAGTCCATTTTGGCAGCGGCCCGCTGTAGTCCATCCACCGGGCCGGCTTGCCGAAGATGTCCGGCTCCCCGACAGCACCCTCGCTGTTCGTCAATTGTCCGCCGCCGAAGTGAGTCGAGATGCTCTTTGCGACGCGCACGGCGAGGAAACCGAAATTCGTCTGTTGAAATTCGATCTGCTCGGCGCGGGGACGGAACGTCGACTGCAGGTCGAGTATGTATTCGCCCCCGTCGAGCGGGCGAAGAAAAGCGACCAACTCCTGCTCCACCAGCGGCTGCGGATCATGGCCGTCAAACCAGCCGAGCGAGACGGCCATTCCGGCTTCGTCTTCGCCGTCCTCATACACGAGCCACTGCTGCTGGCGGATGCGCGGCGTGCCGCCGTTGGCCCAGAAGTCGATCCCCAGCATTTTGTTGTGGGCAAACCAGACCGATTGATGATGATCGTGATTCGGCGCGCCGGGGTGTCCCATGCGGGTCAGCGACTCTCCCGAACGGGGACCGATGAGCGGGTAGAAGAACGGTCGTGGGTACTGGTCGCCGAAGTGCCAGCGCGTGACCTCCCGGCCGGTGATTCGGAAGGAGGCCTGATCGTCGGGTGTGGGGAGGATGTCGGTGCGGTATGCCATGATGGACCCTCTCAACCACAGACTCGCGATCGCGGACGCTGAACGCAAGCGAATGCCCGGTGACTGTGGATTGAACCGGCACGCAGGTTGCATTCATCTCCTGCCTGATTCCGAGTTGCCAGATTGGCAGACTCAATTACGTCTGCCGCGCGGGAAGTTCCCCAAGTCTCCGATCTGTCCCGTGCCGCCGGATCTGGCCATCGAAGTCCTCAGCTCCGGCAATACTCGCAAGGAGATCACCCGGAAGCTGCGCACGTATTTCGAGTCCGGCGTCAGGCTCGTGTGGGTCGTCGACCCGCGAAAACGCACGGTCCGCGTACACACATCGCCGGACAAGTACACCCGGCTTGGCGAGGACGACACGCTCGACGGCGGGGAGATTCTGCCGGGGTTCACGGTGTCGATTCGTGAGTGGCTGGAGGCGGCGGAGTGACGCGCTGGTCGTAAACTCCGACTCCTCGTTGCTTCCCGGGAACGAGGTTCCTGCGGTGGTCAAGCGCATCAGTGCGTCTCCGCTGGATCCAACATGCCGCCCAGCAGTTTCCGGTTCAGCGACCCCCCGCTGAACAGCAGTTCCTCCAGCGCATTGTCGACGTCGGCCTGCGCGATCTCCGTTGCGCTCTCCCGCTCCAATTGGAACTGCGCTGCCCGGCGCATCAGTTCCTTGATGAACGCCGCGCTCACCTTCTCGGTTCTGTCCACGGTCGCCGACACCACCCCGTCGGGAACTGTCAAACCCCGCGAATACAGACGCACCAGCTTCCGGCGCCCTTCCTCGTCGGGAAACGGGAACTCGATCGCCTGATCAATCCGCCCGGGGCGCGACGACAGCGCCGCCTCCAGTGACTCCGGACGGTTCGTCGTCAGCACGAACAGGATCTCGGCCTCCTCCTTCAGTCCGTCCATCTCGTTGAGCAATTTGTTGAGCAGCACTTCCTCGCACGGGCTTCCCATGCTGGTCCGTTCGCGGGCAATGAGGTCGGCATCCTCGATCACGACCATGCTCGGCTGCAGCAGGCGGGCCAGCGTCATGTATTCATCCAGCAGGCCGACCTGCTCGGCGGTGATCAGCAGCGTCGTCATCCCCTGCAGCGCCCCCGCCAGGTAGTGGATCGTGTGCGTCTTGCCGGTGCCGGGCGGACCGTAGAACAACAATCCCTTCTTCGTG
>CAZWGW010000019.1:13203-21531 GCA_964633565.1 uncultured Planctomycetaceae bacterium | reverse complement strand
TTGAAGTCCCGAAGGCGCAGACGCAGTCGCAATCTTCGTCTCGCAGTGACCCGGACGCTGCAAGCGTCCGGGTCACTGTACCCACGACGCAGACGCAGTCGCAAACACAGACGAGCACCCCGTAGCCCGCGTCCCCATGCCTGTCCGCGTCGCCCTGCACCATGTGACGGAGTATCTCTACGACCGCCCCATCGCGCTGGGTCCGCAGGTTGTCCGCCTCCGCCCCGCACCGCATTGCCGGACGCCGGTCGAAAGCTATTCGCTGACGATTGAACCACGGCAGCACTTCATCAACTGGCAGCAGGACCCGCACGGCAACTTTCAGGCCCGGCTGGTCTTCCCCGAGAAGACCCGCGCGTTCCGCGTCGCCGTCGACCTTGTGGCCAACATGACGGTGATCAATCCGTTCGACTTTTTCATTGAGGATACAGCCGAGGAATTCCCGTTCGAGTACGACGCTGACCTGGCGAAGGACTTGCGCCCGTTTCTGGAGCGCCAGACGTGTGGGCCGGAGTTCGCGGAATACGTGCGGCGTGTCGACGTCCGCCGGCGCAGGACGATTTCATTCCTCGTCGACCTGAATCAGCGGCTGCAGAAGGACATCAAGTACCTGATCCGCATGGAGCCCGGCGTCCAGAGTCCCGAGGAGACGCTGGTCAAAGGTTCCGGCTCCTGCCGCGACACGGGCTGGCTGCTGGTGCAACTCCTGCGGCACTTCGGCCTGGCGGCGAGATTTGTGTCGGGCTACCTCATTCAGTTGGCGCCGGACCAGAAACCGCTGGAGGGACCGGCGGGCCCGACCGCTGACTTCACCGACCTGCACGCCTGGACAGAAGTGTTCATTCCGGGCGCCGGGTGGATTGGTCTCGATCCGACGTCGGGCCTGCTGACCGGTGAAGGACATCTCCCGCTGGCCGCGACCCCCGTTCCGCAGACGGCGGCGCCGATCAGCGGCGGCGTTGAAGAGAGCGAAGTCCAATTCGGATTTGAAATGTCCGTCACGCGGATTCATGAAGATCCGCGCGTCACCAAGCCCTATTCCGAAGACCAGTGGCAGCGGATCGACCGCGTGGGGCGTGACGTCGACGCCCGCCTGCAGCGCGGCGACGTGCGGCTCACGATGGGGGGCGAGCCGACGTTTGTCTCGATCGACGATCAGGAGGGGGCCGAGTGGAACACGGCCGCCGTCGGGCCGGCGAAGCAGCGATTGTCGGACCAGCTTCTGCGACGGTTGCGGGAGCGATTTGCGCCCGGCGCACTGCTGCATTTCGGCCAGGGCAAGTGGTATCCGGGCGAGTCGCTGCCGCGGTGGGCCTATTCATGCCTGTGGCGCAGGGACGGCGAACCGATCTGGTCGAACCCGGAACTGCTGGCCGACATTGCGGACTCGACCCCGGTGGACGCCCGCGTTGCCGGCGAGTTCCTGTGCGAATTCGCCGATCGGCTGGGAGTCGAGGGGCGCTGGATCCGGCCTGCCTACGAAGACGTGTGGCATACGATCGAACAGGAACAGAAGCTGCCCGTCGACGTTGATCCGCGGGAGTACGACCTGGACGACGCCGAAGACCGCCGGCGGCTGGCGCGGACGCTGGAGCGCGGCCTCAGCAAGGCCGTCGGCTATGTGCTTCCGCTGACAAAAGCCTGGTGGCAAACGGACGCCCGCTGGACCAGTGGCCCATGGCCGTTCCGGTCGGAGCGGCTGTTCCTGATTCCAGGCGACTCTCCGATCGGGCTGCGGCTGCCGCTCGACTCCTTACCAGTCACCGGTGCGCGCG
This sequence comes from uncultured Planctomycetaceae bacterium, assembly GCA_964633565.1. GTDB lineage: Bacteria > Planctomycetota > Planctomycetia > Planctomycetales > Planctomycetaceae > CAZWGW01. Next base: position 19,756 of record CAZWGW010000019.1, on the reverse strand, counting down.
ACAGCCGGACGATTTACACGATTGATCCGTTCGAGGGACGCGAGCGGCTGCCCGCGTACGTCGAGATTCGCCGGATGGCCCGTTCCGGAAGGATCGAACATGAGTCCACGGTCCGCATTGCCGAGCAGTCGCGGGTCCGCTGGCAGTTGGGGCTGATCGAGACGGGCGAGCCGCCGCCGGAGGAGGACCTGCCACCCCCCGCCGCGCCTGCCGGTCTCGTAAGGACGGCGATGTGCGTCGAAACGCGCCGCGGCCGGTTGCACGTGTTCATGCCGCCGGTCGGCACGCTGGAAGACTACCTGCACCTCGTCGCGCTGATCGAAGAAACGGCGGAGCACCAGCAGCGACCGGTCGTGATCGAGGGCTACCTGCCGCCGCACGACGACCGGATCGGCGTGATCAAGGTGACTCCCGACCCCGGCGTGATCGAAGTCAATGTGCATCCCGCGCGCGACTGGGAGGAGTTGAAACAGATCACGACCGGCGTCTACGACGAAGCGCGCCAGACGCGGCTCGGCACCGAGAAGTTCCAGTTGGACGGCAAGCACTCCGGCACGGGAGGCGGCAACCACATCGTGCTCGGCGGACCGACGCCCGGCGACAGCCCGTTCCTGCGCCGGCCGGACCTGCTCAAGAGCCTGGTCGTGTTCTGGAACAATCATCCGTCGCTCTCATACCTGTTTTCCAGCCAGTTCATCGGTCCCACGAGCCAGTCGCCGCGCGTGGACGAGGGTCGCCGCGATGCGATGTACGAGTTGGAGATCGCACTCGATCAGGTCCCCGACGGGGCACACGTCTTGCCGTGGGTCGTGGACCGGCTCTTCCGCAACCTGCTCGTCGACCTGACGGGGAACACGCATCGTGCGGAATTCTGTATCGACAAACTCTATTCGCCCGACCACGGCAGCGGCCGGCTGGGCCTCGTGGAGCTGCGGGCGTTCGAAATGCCTCCGCACGCGCGGATGAGCCTGGCGCAGCAACTGCTTGTGCGGGCGCTCGTGGCGATGTTCTGGGAACAGCCGTATCGGGAGCGGCTCATCCACTGGGAAACGGCGCTGCACGATCGTTTCATGTTGCCGCACTACCTCGCGGACGACCTGGCACAAGTGCTCGCAGCGCTGAAGGATGCGGGGTTCGCGTTCGAGCCGGACTGGTTCGCAACGCACGTGGAGTTTCGTTGCCCGCTGATCGGCGAAGTCGAGCACGACGGAATCAAGATCGAATTGCGACAGGCGATCGAGCCCTGGTACGTGCTGGGCGAAGAGCCGGGAACGGGTGGCACGACCCGCTACGTCGATTCGTCGGTGGAACGGATTCAGGCAAAGGTCACCGGCTGGTTCTCGCAGCGGTATGCGGTGACGTGCAATGGTTTTGAGTTGCCGTGGCAGTCGACGCCGCGCAACGGCGAGTACGTGGCCGGCGTGCGGTATCGCGCCTGGCAGCCGCCGAGTTGCCTGCACCCGCAGATCCCTGTTCATACTCCCCTGGTCTTCGATATTGTCGACCGCACGCACGGGTGCTCGCTGGGAGGCTGCCGGTATCACATTGACCATCCCGGCGGACTCAACCCGGGCGCGTATCCGATCAACGCCCTGGAGGCCGAGAGCCGGCGCGCGGCACGGTTTTTCCGGATGGGGCACACGGGGGGAGCGGTGATCTTGAAGACGACTCCCCCGCATAGCGATTTTCCATGTACACTCGATCTCAGGCGTACGTGAGGGTCGCCGGAGTCCCGTCATTCGTCGCTCCCGGACGCGGTTTGCCGGCGTATAATGAATTGGCGGCCGTGAGGTCGCAGTTGAGAGGGAAGGATTCCTGGTCTGCAGGTCAACAGGATTCGGCGCCGGATGCCCGAAAGTGACCAGCCCCGTTGATGCGCTCACGTTCCACCGCCACAACATGCCGACCGCTGTGACGACAGCCCCCGCCGGCCCGCTCTCGAATTACGCCCCTCCGCCAGGCGTGTTCGACGAAGTCTTTGCCGCGCCGCAGACCGTCCGCCCGCACTGGAAGCGGTTTCTCGACGTGTTCCAGCGAGTTCCCGCGGATGCGTTCGCGCAGCGGTCGGCGCAGGCGGATCGGCTGCTGATCGAGAACGGCGTCACCTACAACGTTTTTGGCGACGGCAAGGAGTCGCAGCGCCCGTGGCGACTGGACCTGCTCCCCGTTGTCGTCAGCCCGGAAGACTGGGGCCGCGTGGAGCGGGCACTGGAACAGCGCGCGCGGCTGCTGGACCTCGTCATCCGGGACCTGTACGGGTCGCAACGGCTGATCCGGCAGCGGCATCTTCCGCCGGAGATAATCTATGGGCATCCCGGGTTCATTCGTCCGTTCCACGCACTGCGCCCCGAAACCGAACCCGCGCTACTGCTGTATTCGGCCGAGCTGGCCCGCGCTCCGGATGGGCAGTGGTGGGTCATGTCCGATCGTGCCGAGGCGCCTCCCGGCGCCGGATACGCATTGGAAAACCGGATTGTCTCTTCCCGCACGATTCCGCAACTCATGCATCGCGTGGGAGTGCAGCGGCTGGCGCCGTTTTTCATTCGCCTGCAGAACGCCCTGAAAAAGCGCGCCTCCCGCCCCGCTGAGAACCCGCGGATTGTGCTCCTCACGTCCGGCACGCGGCATCCACACTATTTCGAGGACGTTTATCTCGCGCGGTACCTCGGGCTGACGCTCGTCGAAGGGGGTGATCTGGCGACCCGGGACGACCGCGTCTTCGTCAAGACTCTGGGTGGGCTGGTTCCCGTCGACGTCATCTTTTCGCGCGGCAGCGAGGGGGGCGTTGATCCGCTGGAACTGGGCGGAGGATCGCCGCACGGTGTGCCGGGGCTGCTGCAGGCGATCCGCAAGGGCCACGTGCAGGTCGCCAACACTCCGGGCTGTGCACTCATTGAATCTCCTGTGTTCATGGCGTTCCTGCCGGCGTTGTGCCGGCACCTGCTGGGGGAGACGCTTGCGGCCCCGTCGATCGCCACCTGGTGGTGCGGCCAGCCCGAACATTGCCGGTATGTGCTCGAGCACCTGGACCAGCTGGTGCTCAAGCCCGCCTTCGAGCGGAGCGGCAGCGACGAGTTCCTGCCGGAACTGCTGAGCCGCGAGGCCGTTGCCGACCTGAGGTCGCGCATTGCCGCGCGGCCTTACGATTTCGTCGCCCAGGAGAAGGTCGCCCGCTCCGCAGCGCCGGTCTGGCACAACGGTACGGTCCGTTGCGGCCACGTTGCCGTGCGGACGTATCTCGTGTCCGACGAAACCGGCTTCTCGCTCATGCCGGGGGGGCTGATCCGCATCGCGCCGACGATCGAACCGATGGAGCTGTCGATCACGGCCGGCGACGGCAGCAAGGACCTGTGGGTCCTGGCGGACGGTCCGGTCGAACCGGTGACGCTTCTCGTTCCTGAGGATCAGCCGGTCCCGCTGCGGCGGACGGGGGCGATGTTCCCCAGCCGCGTGGCCGACGACCTGTTCTGGCTCGGGCAGTCGCTGGACCGGGCCGATTTCCTGTGCCGGCTGCTGCGGTCGGTGGTCGAACGGCTCACTGCGGAATCGGAAGAAGATCAACCTGAACTCCCCGTGCTCGTGCGCGCCCTGGCGTACCAGGGGCAGATCGAGCCGGGCTTCGCTGTCGACGATTTCAGCGGACAACTCCCCGCACTGGAGGAAAGCCTGCCACGGGCGGTGTTCGACTCGATGGAGCCGCGGGGCATCACCCAGGCCGTCTCGGAGATGCTGCGGCTGGCGTCGGAAGCGCGCGACTGGCTGTCGCCCGACACGTGGCGCACGATTCACCAGGTGGCGACTGATTTTCTGTTCGGCAATGCGCAGCGACGCAGCGACCTCGCCGACGTGCTGGCGACGCTCAACCAGGTGCTGGTCGACCTGGCGTCCGTAAGCGGCCTGATCCAGGACGGCATGATCCGCGGTCCGGCCTGGCGGTTCCTGGACATGGGCCGGCGGATCGAACGGGGCCGGGACACGATCGGCATTGTCCGCAGCACACTGATGACCGGGCAGGTTCCGGACAAGGCCGTCCTCCGCGCGCTCGTGGAGGTGCTGGACTGCCGCATGACATACCGTTCGCGCTATCTCGACAATATTCAGCAGAACGCCGTCCTGGACCTGGCAGTGACCGACGAGACCAATCCGCATTCCGTTGCGTTCCAGGCGTTGTCGATCGCCGATCACGTTGACGCGCTGCCGCAGGACCTGCTGACTCCGCTGCGGACCGAGGAGAAGCGCGCCGCGATGGCAGCCGTGCACGCCGTGCGGATGCTGACGCCGCACCAACTCGCGGAATCGCCGCCCGCCTCGGTGGAAGCCGTGCTCGGCACCCTGGAACAGCAGTTCCGCACCCTGGCGGAAACGCTCACGCGCAAATACCTGTTGCATTCCGGCATTCCGCGGCAGATCACGGACGAGGAAGCGGCGCCCGCATGAAATATCGCGTGATCCACACCACGAAGTACTCGGGAGACGAGCCGGCGTCGGTCGCCCACAACGAAGCCCGGCTGCGCCCGCGGTCGCTGCCCTGGCAGGTGTGTCACCTCCACGATTTGCAGATCTCGCCCGTACCGTCGACCCGTTCGCACCGCACGGACTATTTCGGGAACACCGTCTGCGAGTTCTCGTTCAACCAGGGTTATGCGGAACTGGAGATCTCAGCTGTCAGCGACGTCTCGGTCTCGTCGCGCACCCCGGCGGCGGACCACGCGTCGCCCCCATGGGACACCGTCGCCGAGCGATTGCGTGCCCAGGTCTCCGAAGCCGACCTCGCGGCATTCGAGTTTGCATTTGACTCGCCGCGCGTACAGACGTTCTCGGGTGTGGCGGACTATGCCCGCCCGTCATTCGAGCCGGGGCGGCCCATTCTCGAGTCGCTGACGGACCTGATGGCCCGCCTGCATGGCGATTTCACGTACGATCCCAAGGCGACGACCGTCGCCACTCCGGTCGACGAAGTGTTCGCGCTGCGACGCGGCGTCTGTCAGGACTTCGCCCACCTCGGCATTGCAGCCGTGCGTTCGATGGGGCTCGCCGCACGGTATGTCAGCGGCTATCTGCAGACCCGTCCCCCGCCGGGCAAACCGCGCCTGATCGGATCCGATGCGTCGCACGCCTGGCTGTCGGTGTACTGCGGTCCGCCGGGTTGGGTGGAGATTGATCCGACGAACAATCTCTTTCCCGACCTGGAGCACATAACTCTCGGGTGGGGGAGGGATTACGGAGATGTGCCCCCGATTCGGGGCGTGTTCATCGGCGGCGGGCACAATCGCCACACCGTCAGCGTCGACGTGGCACCGATCGAGTCAGAGCCGATCCTCTATTCCGGTGAGGCCGGTGGTTCGGCGTGAAATGCGGCGGGGACCAGTTTCGCTGTGCGAGTCGCCAGGTCGGACGAATCGGGATGGGATCATGAGGCCGACCTGCGAATTCCGTTGTGGAGTCGTAACCTGAGGGGCGCCCTCAGCATTCCCGCTACGGGGTTGCTGTTCGTGTTCTGAATCGGCAGAATGGACTGTTTGGGCGCTGCCCGCACGTGCCGATCTTCACGAGACAAACCCGCGCGCGTCGATCGGCAGGAAATGCCGCCATGCCGGGACGGATTCACGACCAAGGTCCATTGACCCGGACACACCATGAGCCAGGCGACCCCACAGGAGCGGACGGCGCCCCTCCTTGCGTCGGTTGACGTCGGACCGCGGACGCCGTTTGACGTCGCGCTGAGGGTGCCAGGCGCCGCCGCACTCGCCAAACGGCTCGGGATGCCGGAGTTCCGCCGCCGGCTGCTGCACATGCTGCCGGGACTGCTGCCGTTCGTCCTCTGGGCCTATCCTCACGAGCGACTCTGGGAGTTGCCCGTTCGCGTGTGGGTTGTGGGCCTCACGGTCCTGCTTGCCTATTTCGGCATCAAGCACTTCAACTCCATGCTCCGCGAAGGTGAGCGTGGTTCGGAATCGATTCTGGCGTATGCAATTTCGGTCCTCGCATCGCTGGCCATTGCTCCGGAGAATCCCGAATTCACGCTGATCGTACTGGTGATTCTGGCGTTTGGCGATGGCTTCGCCACCTTGGGCGGCATGCTCATCGGCGGACCGAAGCTGTTCTGGAACCGCGACAAGACCTGGGCGGGCCTGCTGTCGTTCTGGACGGTCGGCACGCTGATGGCGACGATCGTATATCACGGCGAGTTGACAGACGTGACGTGGCGTACGGCCGTGCTCTTCGGTGCGGGCGTCGCCGCGTGCGCTGCAGTCGCGGAATCGCTCCCGCTGCGATTCAACGACAATTTCCGCGTCGGCATCGCCACTCTTGTCGGCTGTTTTGTGATCGCCAGGGACGACTACCGCCTGCTCCTGATGGTCAGCGTCGGCAGCATCGTCGCCTTTCTCGTGATGCGGAAACTGCGGCCGGCCGCCTAACGCCCTTGCATCACACACGCTCTGCTCCATAATCCCGCCCATGAGCGTGCTCGAAGCCAGCGGACTGCGCAAGACCTACAACGGCACTCCCGCCGTGGATGGGCTGAGCCTCGCGCTGGAGCCCGGCGAAGTCC
>CAZWGW010000019.1:10317-13193 GCA_964633565.1 uncultured Planctomycetaceae bacterium | reverse complement strand
GGGGCTGCTCGGCCCCAACGGGGCCGGCAAGACCACCACGATGATGATGATTGCCGGGTTGCTCGAACCGGACGCCGGCGGGGTCTGGCTTTCCTCTAATCGATTGGCTCCGCAGTCCCGCGCCGGCAAGCAGTTGCTGGGCGTCGTGCCGCAGGACCTGGCTGTCTACCCGGACCTGTCGGCCGTGGAGAACCTGCATTTCTTCGGCAGCCTGTACGGCCTCGATGGGACCGGCCGGGCGTCCCGCGCGGCCGAAATCCTGGACTGGATCGGGTTGACCGGGCATGCCGGCGCGCCGGTGCGGACGTTCAGCGGCGGCATGAAGCGGCGGCTCAACTTCGGGGTCGCGCTGATGCACCGTCCACAGGTGTTGATCCTCGATGAACCGACGGTGGGAGTCGACCCGCAGTCGCGCGCCCACCTGCTGGAGTGCGTCCGCGATCTGGCCCGTCAGGGAGTCGGAGTGATCTATGCCAGCCACTACATGGAGGAGGTCGAGGCGATCTGCCATCGTGTGACGATCGTCGATCACGGAAAGCTGCTGGCCTGTGACACGGTCGACAATCTTCTCCAGTCGGTCTCGGCGGCGATCCACCTGCACGTCGCCAACCCGCAGGCCGCGGCGGCCGAACTGGGGGACCTGGTGGAAATCACGACGTCGGAAGGGGGCGGCGCCGTGCTGGCCGTGCGTGCCGGGCGGACCTCGCTGAGCCAGTCGCTCCACAAGATCATGGAAATCCTGAGTCGCGCGGGGATCGAAGTCCAGCGGGTCGATACCGAGGCGGCGAACCTGGAGCGATTGTTCCTCAATCTGACCGGGCACCGCCTGCGAGACTGACACAGATTCACGGACCGACGGATGGGAGCGCTGGAAATCACCTGGAAGGACCTCAAACTGCTCGCCCGCGATCGGCGTGCGGCCGCGGTCCTGCTGGCGCTGCCGCTGATCTTCATCGCCATCATCGGCATGTCGACCGGCCAGCTCATGCAGGCCCGGGAAGGCGGGAGCGACGTGCACGTCGCTGTCGTCAATGAGGTCCCGCCGTCGACCCGCAGCGCTGCAGCGGCGACATCGACCGAGGCATCCGCCGACACTGCATCGCCGGACGCTGCCGCGTCAGACGGCGAGACGCCGGACGATGAGGCGGACGCACCACGCGACAAAGACACCGAACTCGTCCGCGAGGCGATCGACAAGATCAAATCGCACGAGCACTTCATCGTCACCGAAGTCCCCGATCATGAACGGGCCCTGGAGGACCTGGACCGCGGCAAGGCGATCGCCGTGCTCGTGTTCGGCAAGGAGTTCCCGGCGCGGGTCAGCGAACTGGAACTCAAGGACATTCTCCGCATGGACGCCGGCCGATTGGCGGCAGGTCCGCGCGCGCTCGATCTCACGATCGAAACCAAGCCGAGCCTCGCCAAGCTGGGAGAACTGTCGGGAGCATTGATCTATGGGGACATTGTTCAGGTCATCGCCCCGAAAGTTGCCGGCAACTCATCCAACGTGTTTGTCCGCAATACGGTGCGTGTCGCTCAGGGCCGCAAGGCGGCGGACGTCAAGTTCCAGGGGGTCACGCTGATCGAGCAGAAACGCAAATCAACGGGAGTGCTCTACGACAAGCTCGTGCCTTCGTACACGGTGCTCTTCGTGTTCTTTCTCGTCAACATCATGGCCCGCTCGTTCATTTCCGAGCGGGAACTGGGCACGTTGCGGCGGCTGCGCATGGCCCCCATCCGGCCGGTCGCCATCCTGGTGGGCAAGAATGTCCCGTTCTACCTGCTGTCGCTGGTGCAGACGTCGGCGCTGTTCCTGTTCGGCCGCCTGCTGTTCGGTATGTCGTGGGGGGCGGAGCCCTGGCTGCTGGTGCCGATCATCATGTCGACGTCCCTGGCGGCGACGGCGCTCGGCCTGATGGTCGCCACGATCATCCGCACCGACTCGCAGGTCTCGGCCTACGGCAACTCGCTCGTCATCATCCTCGCCGGCATCAGCGGCTGCTTCATGCCGCGCGACTGGCTGCCGGACGTGATGCAGAAGCTCAGTCTGGGGACGCCGCACGCCTGGGCACTGATGGCTTACGACGAACTGCTCTCGCACGAGCACATTCTCCACGCCGAGATTCTCAAGTGCTGCGGCATGCTGCTGGCCTTTGCCGCTGCGTTCTTCGCCGTGGGCTGGCTGCGGTTTCGCCGGATTGACGGGTAGCCGCCGCAATCCCTCGCGCACACGGCTCGCGTGCACGTCATCTCCCGGCAGGACGGACTTCCAAGTCCGTCCGTCTTGAGATCGACGCGGGTCTTGGACGGACCTGGAAGGCCGTCCTGCGGGGCGGCGCGCCAGACGCGCAGCTACGGGGAGCGGACCAGCAGCGCCTGATATGCCCCGTCGCCCGGCAGTCCTGGCTGAAAAGAGTGCTCCGCCTGCAAGTGCAGGTCCGGGTGCGATGCGAGCATTCCCTGCACCACCTGCTCGTTCTCTTCGGGCTCAATGCTGCACGTGGAATAGACCATTCGCCCCCCCGCCGCCAGCCGCACGGCGGCCGCGCTCAGCAGTCGCCGCTGCAACGCCGCGAGATCCGAAATGCCATCGGGCGTAATCCGCCAGCGCGCTTCGGGTCGCTTGCCGAGGACCCCCGTATTCGAACAGGGGACGTCGACCAGGATGCGATCGAATGGGCCGGGCGGCAGATCCGAATTGTCGGGCTGGACCACTCCTGTGTCGACAATCGACAATCCGAGTCGCTTACAGGCCGCACGCACCAGTTCCAGCCGCTCCGCGTGGACATCGACGGCGACGATCTGCCCCTCATTCTTCATGCGCTCGGCAAGGTGTGTCGACTTGCCCCCCGGCGCAGCGCACAGGTCGAGCACGC
>CAZWGW010000019.1:0-10307 GCA_964633565.1 uncultured Planctomycetaceae bacterium | reverse complement strand
CCGGGCTGCGGATCGAGCAGGACCGCCGCGTGCATCGCCGATTCATCCTGCACGCTGAACCAGCCCTCGGCGAATCCGGGGAGATTCACCACATTCACAGTCTGCGGCAGTCGGATCGACTCCGGTAACGCACCAGCTTCCGCCGCAGCCCCGGCCGTCCGGAGCACCTCCAGCACACGTTGCCGGTCCGCCCGCAGCGGATTGACCCGCAGAAAAGTGCTGCCTGGCGACAGAAACCACTGGCACAGTCGCAGGACTTCGGCAGCACCGCGCTGCTCAATCCAACGGTCCACCAGCCAGCACGGCATGCTGCAGGCCTGACTCACATATCCCGCAAAGTCGAGGTCCGGATCAGGAAAGTACGTACGGCGGAGCCGCCGGAACCGGCATTCCAGCGACATCGCCTCACCGGGTCGCAGCAGGGGTACGGCATCCGCTGACGGCACTGCCAGTGACTCATCCGTGCGGTCCCGTTGCACCGAGCGCAGCACGGCATTGGCGAATCTCACCCAGCGCGGCTTCTGCAGCCGCCGGGCGAGTTCGACCGTCTCATGGACGGCGGCGTGCGCGGGTGTATTCAGGAACACAAGCTGGTACACACCGATCCGCAGCAGGGTCCACAGGCCCGGCTCGATCAATTCCCGCGGGCGGCGGATGTGCGGCGCGAGGATCGCATCCAGCGTCAGTATCCGACGCACAACGCCGGCCGTGATTTCCATTGCCAGCGCGCGGTCCGCGGCGGGGAGCCGATGCTCGCTGAACGACTCCTCCAGTACGTCCGAAACAAACACATGCCGGCGGTCGAATGCCGTGAGCGCTTCGTACGCCACGCGGCGGGCATCGATTGTCCGCGCCGGTCTGAGCGGCGGCGTTGCGGCCTGCGCCCGGCGACCTCGTGTGCGTTTGAGCTTTCCGGGTGGACGAAAACGGCGGCCTGCGGCGCGCGAGGGTTCACTCATCGAGCGGCTCCGCACAATCGCTCGAGATCATCGAAGAACCTGGGATAGGTCTTTGCCGTGCAACCCGGATTGGAGATCCGCACGCCCGCCTGCCGCAGGCCCAGCACTGCGAAGCTCATCGCCATGCGATGGTCGTTGTACGTTTCAATTGTCGCCCCGTGCATCGGTCCGGGATGGATCGTCAGGCCGTCCGGTTGTTCATCGACCTTCAATCCCAGCCGGCGCAATTCCGTGACGAGGGCGGCGATGCGGTCGGTCTCCTTATGGCGGATATGGGCGACATTATGGATCGACGTGGGCCCTGCGGCAAACGGGGCCACTGCCGCCAGCGTCTGGGCCGTATCGCTGATCGCGTTCATGTCGACGTCGATCCCGCGCAAGGCACCTCCGCGCACGGTGATTGCGGCCGCCTGCCGTTCAACCCGGCAGCCCATCCGTGCCAGGACGTCGACGAAAGCGACGTCCCCCTGCAGGGCATCCTGCCCGAGACCCGTGACCGTGACTTCCCCTCCGGTGACGGCGGCTGCCGCGAAAAAATAACTTGCAGCCGACGCGTCCGGTTCGATGTCGTACTCCGTGCCGCGATAACCGCTGTTCTCGATCTGGAACGTGCCTGCGATCGGTTCCACGCACGAGGCACTGAAACCGCGCATCACGGCCAGTGTCATGTCGATATAGGGGCGGGAGACAAGCGGACCCCGCAGTCGAATCTCAACAGGACCCGCGGCACAGGGGGCGGCCATCAGCAGCGCGCTCAGATACTGGCTGGACAGGTTTCCCGCCACTTCAACTGTTGCGCCCGGCAACCCGTCCGCTATGACGACGACCGGGGGGCAGCCGGTGCCGAGTTCGCTCGTGATGCTGACGCCCCAGTCGCGGAGCGCGTCGATCAGGGGTGCGATCGGCCGTTCCCGCATCCTGGCATTGCCGTCGAGACGGTAACGACCACGTCCCAGTGCGCACAACGCTGTCAGGAACCGAATGCTCGTGCCGCTGTTTTCCAGCCACAGGTCGGCGGATCCGGCGGGGACCTGCCCGCCGCCGCCCTGCAGTTCGATCGTGCTCGACTCCGTATTGTAGGTGAGCCGCAATCCCAGCCGCCGCAGGCTCTCCACCATGACGCGGGTGTCTTCGCTGTCGAGGACGCCCGTCAACCGGGATGTCCCTGCCGCCAGTGCCGCGACCACGAGCGCCCGATTCGTCAGGCTCTTGGACCCCGGAGGCCGCGCCGTGCCGACGACCGGCCGCACGACGGGCAGGATTTCAATCGTCTCGCTCACGTTTCTCCCGTCGCACGTCAACAAAGAGACCGGGCTTCCGGTGGAAAACCCGGTCTCAGCATCCGATGTCGTCGGCCGCGCGTCTCAGCGGGCGTCATTCATCCGGCTTGAGAATGACGACCGTACTGGCGTCACCGCGCCGGACGAGCAGGACGATGCCCTTCTCAATCGGCAGCCCCTCCAGGGCGGTCTGGTATTCCCGGGGGGTCTTGACCGACTTGCTGCCGACCTTCACGACGACGTCGCCGGGCTGCAGCCCCTGCGCTGCCGCCAGGCCGTCCGGATCGACAGACGACACCAGAACCCCGGTCACGGTGGCGTCAATTCCCATCTGGTCCTTCAAATCTGCCGTCAATTCATCGACCTGCAGTCCGAGTGCGTCGAATTTTGTCGGTTCAGGTTCCGTCGGAGTCTCGTCTCCACGCGGCTGCGAGCGTCGCAATGCGTCCGTGAAGTCGTCCGGCATCTCTTCGACCGTCACGTCGAGCTGGACCCGCTTGCCGTCCCTCAGGACAACGCACGGATAGGACCTGCCGACCTCGAGCGCCTCGACGATTCCCTGCAGATGACTCTGATCCTTGATCTTCTGACCCGCGAATTCCAGGACGATATCAAGTTCGGTGATCCCTGCCTTGGAGGCCGGCGTGTTCGGGCGGACTTCGACGACGAGCGCGCCCTGCCCGAGGTCGGCGCCGAGTTGCGATCGAAGTTCATTGCTCAATTCGTTCAGGGCGACGCCGAGGTACGCGCGGCGGACCTTTCCATCCTTGATGAGCTGGTCCGCGACCCAGCGGACCATGTTGATGGGGATGGCAAATCCGACCCCATCGTAACCGCCGCTGCTCGTCGAGATGGCCGTATTGATCCCCACGACTTCGCCGTTGAGATTCACCAGCGGACCGCCGCTGTTGCCCGGATTGATCGCCGCGTCGGTCTGCAGATAGCTTTCGCGCTCGTTGATGCCCGGCCCGCGGCCCGTGGCGCTGATGATGCCGGCCGTCACGGTGACGCCGACGTCGAACGGGTTCCCCATCGCCAGCACCCAGTCTCCGACGTCCATCAGGTCGCTGTCGCCGAGAGGGATTGTCGGCAACGGCTTGTCCGTTTCGATACGGATGATGGCGACGTCCGAGCGCGGGTCCGATGCCCAAGTCTTCGCTCGCACCTCGCTCCCGTCATGCAGGTGCACGATCACGCGATCGGCGTTCTCCACGACGTGACTGTTGGTCAGGATGATGCCCGAGGGGTCGACGATGAACCCCGAGCCACGCCCCTGCTGCGGGGGCATGCGCGGATTCCGGGGCAACTGCCGGAACTGCTCGAAACGCGGGTCATCCCCAAAGAACCGGCGGAAAAATTCGTCGTTGAAGGGGGCCGCGGCTTCCTCGTCCGGCACGTCGATTGGCTTCGTCTGCATTTCGATCCAGACAATGCCCGGCAGTGCGTTTTTGGCTACGTGCCGAAAGGCAATCGACAAGTCGTGCGGCGTCTGCGGATGGGCGACGGGCAGTCCGGGGCGGTTCGCCTGCTGCGACCACGTCACAGCGGCGGCCCCGACCCCGACGCCAGCCACCAATGTCAGAATCAACAGGCTGTTTTTTCGCAGAGTTCGCATGTCGTTAATCTCCAACGCGTTGGTCCCACATCCGTTATTCGGGCCGGGCATCATAGCAAGTGCCGCCCCGCCGAGGCAATTTTTGTCACAATCCGATCGAAGTCAACAACCGCCGCGGCACACCGATCCCCACGACATGGACTTCCCCCGTAAACTCATGCGCGCCCGGATGTTCAAATCCCCGCTTGGCTGCCACAAATGTCGCCGTCCGAGCCGCCCGCACACAGGGACCCAGCGGGAGGCCTGTGTCGCAATCGAGGCCCGACGGCAAATCGACCGCCAGGACTCGTGCCCCGGCCCGGTTTACGGCATCAATGACGGTGCAAAACGGTTCGCGCACTGTGCCGCGTGTGCCGGTTCCCAGCAGGGCGTCCACAATCCATTCGGCGTCCCGCAGCAGGTGCTCCAATTCGTCGGGACGCGGCGGCTGCGCAAAGAATCGCACGGGCGTTCCCGCCGCCTGGAGGACCGTCAAATTGATACCGGCATCCCCGCCAATCTCCCCGGCAGCGGCAAACACCAGGACGGACACAGCGACGCCCGAATTCTCGAGGTGCCGCGCGATGACATACCCGTCGCCCCCGTTATTCCCCTTGCCACTGCAGATCACAACCGGCCCGGTGACTCGCAAAGACTGGAGCAGCTCCGCGCAGCCGCGACCGGCGTTCTCCATCAGGACGATCCCCGGCAGATGGAACTCATCCATCGCCCGCCGGTCAATGCCACGGACCTGCTCGCGCGTCAACGACATCATCGGACTGGCCTTTGAATCCCCGGCACCAGCACTCCCTGCACCACCCCGATTGGCGGGGATACCGCATCAACCGCGACCACGCAAGGTGAAACGGCTCCGCCCCTGACTGCCCGGCAGCCCAATCTGCTACCATCCTCGCACGCTGGCCGTGGTGACAGGAGACCCGTGCATTGCCCGAATCACTGGCGGATCGGTGGGCCGTTGTGACCGGCGCTTCGTCGGGGATCGGCGCGGAGTTCGCGCGCCAACTCGCGGCGCGCGGCATGCACCTGGTGCTCACCGCCCGCCGGGCCGACCGATTACAGGAATTGGCAGGCGAACTCGATCGGCGGCATGCGTCCAAATGCGAAGTCATCGCGGTCGACCTTGCGGCGGCGGACGGGCCGCGACAACTCTGGGAGGAGATTGGACGCCGCGGGATCGAGGTGCACGTCCTCGTCAACAACGCGGGGTTCTCGCACGTGAGCGAGATCGAGCGCGCGCCGCGGGAGCGCCTGCTCGAACTGCTGCGGCTCAACGTCGCCGCCGCCACCGATTTGACCTATCGGGCGCTGCCGGGCATGCTCGCCCGGAGGAGCGGCGCCGTGATCAACGTGTCGTCGCTGACTGGTTTTCAGCCGGTGGCTTACATGGCCGTTTACGCCGCCAGCAAGGCGTACCTGCTGCACTTCAGCGAGTCGCTGTGGGCCGAGGCGCGCGACCACGGCGTACACGTCATGGCGCTCTGCCCCGGTACGACCCGCACGGAGTTGTTCGACATAGCCGGAGTGGGGGGCTGGCTCAAGAAACGCCGCTCGCAAAGCCCCGAGCAGGTGGTGCGCACCGCGCTCCGCTGCCTGCGGAAGAGGCGGCCGGTCTGCATCCCGGGTGTGCGGAACTGGTGGATCACGATGTTCGGCCGATTGTTACCGCGCAAATGGGTTGTGCTGGAATCCCGGAAATACTTCCGGCCGCCACCCGAAGAGGCCACGGGTTCGTGAGTCAGGCAGGACATGACTTCAGTGCGTCACCGTGCGTTGACACGACTGCGATACCGTGCCAATAATCGTCTCCGCAGGCCCCCATCGTCTAGCGGCCCAGGATGTAGGATTCTCAGTCCTAAGACCGGGGTTCAAATCCCCGTGGGGGTACTTCGGACACACGCTGCGCCGGATCACCGACGCGGCGTTTTTTTGTGCAGGCCACCTGCCGCCATGGACTCCGACTGCCTTCGCGCCGCGACATCAGGGTGCCTCGATCGGGACCAAGTGCAATTCCAGCGCTCCAATCAATCTCTCCACGACCTCCAGCGGCAAGTCTTCTTCCGCTGCGAGGAAGCGATCAATCTGGACCGGGTCAAGCCCGAGTTCCTGATCGAACAAACGCGGCCGTGAACTGCGCCGGGCGGCGCGAATGGCCCGACGGAGTTCTCCGCGGAACGACTGCCCAGCGCACGCCGAATCGATTCGGCGAAGCTGGTCGGCGGCCTGTTCCCGCTCGGACTCAGCCAGATCGCGCAGCCGCTCCCATTCCGCCCGCTGTTCGGGAGTGAACTCAATTGTGACCCGCCCGCCCGGATGCTCGCGGTGCTGCCGGTCAATTTCTGCTCGCTGTTCGGCGGTCAGGTGCATCAACTAGTCCTCAATCTCGAATGCCGTGACCGGTTCAAGATACAGCTCATCAAGGTCTTAACCGTCCCACTGCTCCACAATCCGGTTTCGCTCGTCCAGCACGGCGATCTTCGGATGATGCGTGGCCGCCTCGGCGGGGGACATATCGGCAAATGCCAGGATAATGAGCCGATCCCCCGGCGTGCAGAGCCGGGCCATCGCGCCGTTCATCTGGATCTCGCCCGACCCGCGCTCGCTGCGGATCACGTACGTCTCCCCCCGCTGGCCGGTCGAACAATTGCCGATCAGTACCTGTTCATACGGCAACAGGCCGACCGCCTCCATGAGGTCGTCGGGAATGCTGACGCTGCCGTGGTAGTTCAGGTCGGCGCGCGTCACGGCGGCCATGTGCAGCTTGGATTTCAGCAGGCGAATCTGCATGTCGGTGCGGGAACCCGGCGAGTTGAGCGGGCGGGACTGTAGCGATCCTGGACCGGCACATCAACCACCGATGTGGCATTCAATGCGCCGCTGTTCGCGCGACGCTCGATAAATTGTATCGATCAGGTCGAGCGTGGCGAGGACCGATTCCGGCGTGTTGCGGCACTCCGTGCGTCCTGATCGCGCCGCATCCAGCCAGTCCCGCACAAGCGCCCGGCCCCGCGCGCCGCCGTAGCCCGGCGTCGCATCCGCGGGCGTCGAGAAGGTTTCCTCCATCGCGATCCACTGCGGCATCGGACCGTGAATTTCCAGCACGCCCGAAGTCCCCTTGCGGCCGGGATCCCAGTTGACCCAGCGCTGTGAGCCGCGCAGGCACCAGCTCGATTCCCCCGCCCAGCGCGGTAGCCAGTAGCCGCCCAGGAATGTGGCGAGGCTCCCGTCGGCCAGGTCCATGATTGCCACGCCTCCATCTTCGACTTCCACGGCGGCCGCGCCGAAGACCCCCACGCGTGCCGTCACTCCCACGACCGGCTGCTGCAGGATGTAGAGCAGCAGGTCGAGCGAGTGGCACGCGAGCCAGTTGAAGAATCCCGCCTGGCTCACGCCGGCGTCGAACAGGTAATGTCCCGGGTCGCGCCGCTGGACGTCGCTCGTGACGAATCTGATTTCAGTGCTGATGTGCTTGCCGAATCGATTGTCGCGAACCATCGCCCGCAGCCGTGTGGCGCACTCGTCGTAGCGCCACATATATCCGGCCTGAAACGCCACGCCGCTGTTGCGGATGGCCGCTGCGACGGGCCGGAAGCGATCAGCCGAACCGGCGACGGGTTTCTCCGCCAGGATGTGCTTACCCGCCAAGGCCAGGGCGGCGCAATCCTGCGGGGTCGAATCGTTCGGCAGACACACGACTGCGCCGTCAAATTCCGGTCCCCATGCGACGAGATGTGGCACATCGTCAAATCGCGGGACGCGTGCCAGGTACTCCTCCAGACTTGTCAACTGTCCCCCGAATCCCGGCACGATCGCCACGATCTCGAGTTCGTCGCCAAAATGCCGCAGCAGTTCGCGCCAGCCGTGCCCGTGCGGATTGTCGATCCCCAGAAACGCGAGGCGGAAAGGTGCAGGCATGATCCAGACTCAGTCAGAGGGCGTCGAAGCAACCGCGTGGATTCTGCCGCAATGCCGCACATGATTCCAGCGACGCCAACCGCCCGGCACCGCCAACGATCCGACTTGGAGCGCCCGGTGCGAATCTCGTATCATCGCCTGCATTCTGAGTTTACAGGGGCGAATTGATGCGGACAGGCACGGACTCCGCACTGCACAATCTGTCGTCGCAGATCGATTCAGCGTCTGCCGCGCGGTGGATTGGTATCATTCTGGATGGCCTGCACCGCCCATACCCGAACCAGATCGCACACGTGTTGTCGAGCGACGCCGACGCGCGCCCGCCGCGGGAGTTGACGCCGGCGTTTTTCGGCTGCTACGACTGGCATTCGGCCGTACACGGGCACTGGTCGATCGTGCGGGTGTTGCGGTTCTTTCCGACCGCCGACTGGCGCAGCGCGGCGTGCGAGACACTGGCGCAGAGCCTGACCCGCGAGCATGTCCTGCAGGAAGCCGACTATCTGCGGGGACCGGGACGCGAAGGGTTTGAGCGTCCCTACGGTCTGGCCTGGCTGCTGCAACTGGCGGCCGAACTGCGGGAATGGGATGACGCATTCGCGGTCGAGTGCCACGCGGCGCTCCGCCCGCTGGAGGAACTGGCGGCAAGGCGCCTGTCGGCGTGGCTGCCGCGATTGAGTCATCCAATCCGCAGCGGAGAGCACAGCCAGTCGGCCTTTGCCATGGGGTTGGCACTCGACTGGGCGCGTGTTGCGGGAGATGCCGAGTTCGAACGGCTGCTGACGCAGCGTACGCTCGATTTCTACTCTGGCGACCGCGATGCACCGGTCGAATACGAGCCCTCGGGACACGACTTCCTCTCGCCGGTCCTCGGCGAAGCCGACCTGTTGCGACGCATTCTGCCGCGTGTGGAATTCGCGGGCTGGCTGCACGGGTTTCTCCCCGCTCCGCGGGAGGACCGTTCGAAGCGCTGGTTGACCCGGGTGACTTCCGTTGACGATCGCGACGGCAAGCTGGCGCATCTGCACGGGCTGAACCTGAGTCGGGCGTGGATGCTGGAGGGGATCGCATCAGCGCTGCCGGCGGACGACGATTGGCGCGCGGGGCTCCTGGCTGCCGCCGCGCGGCATCGGGAGGCAGGGCTGGCGGCGGTGTCGGGCGAACAGTACACCATCGCGCACTGGCTGACGACGTTTGCGGTGTACCTTGTGACTCAACGCGGAATGAACAATCCCAGTGAACACTTGGAATAGGGAGGGGTGCCGATCCCGATTCGTCCCGCGCTCACGCTGTTTGATGTTGCGCTGTGTGCGATTTGCCGGGAAACTGCCATCACGCGGGGCGTAAGCCAAGAGATGGGACATCGACGCAACTCAGCCCCTCGCTTACGCTTCGGATTACGATGCCAATCGCCTCACGCCAGAAGCGCAACATCAAAACTCACGCTTCGGGTTACAATGGAGAGAACGGCGACGGCGCGGTTCGACGCGGCGACTGACCACGATCGGCAAATGATGGCGAACTTTCACACAAACCCCATTTCCGGCTGGCTCGCGCACGCGGTCCATGCCGGCGCGTCCGACCTGCACATTGTGCCGGGCTACCGACCGACGCTCCGGCTGCACGGCAATCTGTTCGAACTCGAAGCTCAACTCTTGAGTACGGCCGAAGCGCGAGAATTCCTGCACGCGCTGTGCCCCGGCACCGCGCGGCAGGAGTTCGAGTCGCGAAAGAACGCCGATTTCGCGCTGGAACTGAACGTCGACGATACGGCGCGCCGGTTTCGTGCGAATTACTTCCTGGCCGGCGGCCACCCCGCCGCCTGCTTCCGGGTGATCCTGTCGGAGATTCCCGACTTCGAGTGGACCGGCTTCCCGCGCGAACTCGCGGAGCGACTCGCGCACTTCCGTCACGGGCTGGTGCTGATCACGGGCATCACCGGTTCCGGCAAGACGACCACGCTGGCGACGATCGTAAACCTGCTCAACCGGGAAGGAGGAAATCGGATCATCACGATCGAAGAGCCCGTCGAGTATCTCTTTCCGCACAATCCGGGGTCAGTCGTCACGCAGCGCGAGGTCGGCCAGGACGTCCAGTCGTTCGCCGACGGACTGAAGTACGGTCTGCGGCAGGACCCGGACGTGATCCTCGTGGGAGAAATCCGGGACCGGGAGACGGCGCAGATGGCGCTCAGCGCCGCTGAGACCGGACATCTGGTCCTGTCGACACTGCACACGCGGAATGCCACGGGAGCAATCTCACGGTTCGTGGACCTGTTCCCGCAATCGGTCCAGGGGGAGATCCGCTCGCAACTGTCGCTGAGCCTTCGCGCCGTGATCAGCCAGCATCTGCTGCCGAGCGTTCAGGCAGACGCGAAACGCGAGTTGGCGCTGGAGGTCCTGTTCAACACCGCGCCCGTGGCCAGCGGCATCCGTTTCGGCAAACTGGAGACGATCGAGCGCAATATCCAGACCGGGGCGGCGGACGGCATGCGGACGCTTGACGAATCGGTGAAGCGGCTGTTCCAGGCGGGCAAGATCAACC
>CAZWGW010000018.1:0-21651 GCA_964633565.1 uncultured Planctomycetaceae bacterium | reverse complement strand
CAGGCGAGCACCCAGTCGTAGATGCTGACCACTGCCGCGGGGATGCCGAACTCGTCGATGGGCGGCGCGGGCAGCCGTTCCCAGCATGCTCCGAGTTCGTAACTCAGGACGCCGGCTGCGCCCCCCTGAAACGGGGGCAGTCCGGGAATAGTCCCGAACAGACGAGTCGCCAACTCGCGACGGATCTCGGCGAACGGATCGGTGCCGCGCCCGGCGCGCTGCAGCACGAACGTTTGCCGCGGCTCGCAGGCAAGAAACGAGTACCGCCCCAGCGGCTCCCGCTGCAGAGCGCTGTCAAACAGCACCGTTCCCGGCCGCCCGGCAAAGGCCGACAGCGCCTGCCACACACCTGGCGGAGTGCTCAGTTCTTCGACGAAAGGGCGCTGCATGAGTCCTGCCGACGCATTACGTCGTGTACTCCGAGTTGAGCCGCACGTACTCTACCGTCAGGTCGCTGGTCCAGAAGCGCACCGCCTCGGCCCCCAGCGAGAACTCCAGATCAATGTGCACCTGACCGGATTTCATTGACTGCGACACGACAGCCGCATCGTGGTCCGCCGGCGTTCCCTGCCGGTACAGCGGAATGCCGTTGAGCGTCAGCGACACGTCCCGCTCCGTGAACGGCACACCGGCATACCCGGCGGCCGAGACGATCCGGCCCCAGTTGGGGTCGTTGCCGGCGATCGCCGTTTTGACCAGCGCGCTGTCGGCCACGGCGCGGGCGATCCGCGCCGCATCGCCGCGCGTCCGCAGGCCGCGCACGTCGAGCGTCACAAAGTGCGCCGCACCTTCGGCGTCGCGGATGATGGCCTGCGCCAGTTCCGCGCAGACCTCGTCGATCGCCGTCTGCAGCGACTGCCGTTCGGCGTCGTCCGCGGCGGTCGCGCCGCTGGCGCCGTTGGCCAGCAGCAGCACGGTGTCGCAGGTGCTCGTATGGCCGTCAACCGAGATACAGTTGAAGCTCCGGTCGACCGCGTGCCGCAACGCGGCGTCGGCGTCGTTCGGTGTCAGTCTGGCGTCGGTCAGCACCACGGCCAGCATCGTCGCCATGTTCGGGGCGATCATCGCCGCCCCCTTGCACGCGCCGCTGACGATCACCGCCCGCCCGCCGATCTCGACCCGGCGGGTCGACTGCTTCACAAACGTGTCGGTCGTCATCATTCCGCATGCCGCCTGGTGAAACGCGTCCGGGCTGCCGGACAGCTTCGCAACGCCCTGCGGAATCCCCGCGCCGAGTTTCTCGAGCGGCAGGAAATGGCCGATGACGCCGGTCGAACAGACCAGCACGTCATCCGCCGCACAACCCAATGCCTGGGCGGCCTCGGCCGTCATCCACCGCGCATCGTCGACACCGCGGTCTCCGGTGCAGGAATTCGAATTGCCGGAGTTCAAGAGCACGGCACGGGCCGTTCCGCGGGGGACCCGCTCCCGGGAGACCTTGACCGGCGCGCCGGCCACACGGTTCTGCGTAAACACCCCGGCCGCGGCGCACGGGACTTCCGACACGAACAGCGCCAGGTCGAGTTTATTGGGGTCCGATTTGATGCCGCAGGCATGGCCGGCGGCCAGAAAACGCAGCGGCAACGGAGGGGGTGTGGGCATCGGGTGCTGGTCTCTCACGAGGATCAGGCCGGAATTGTGGGGGTGCTGCCGCCGCGGCTGCGTCAGCCGGAGTTTGCCGTACGGCGCGTAACGGACAATCCAGGGAGTGATCCGGTTCGGCTCCCCTGCGCGCGGGCAGGCCGGAAATGGTACACTAAGGCCGCCCGCAGTCCCATTTCAGGCGGCAGCGTCCGTCAGGAGAGCGTCATGTCCGAGGTTTGGATTCGTCCCTTGGGGAACGCCTGGAAAGTGCGGATGAAGTCGTCGGACGACGCTGTCCGGTTGCGAACTTCCCTGGTGGAACGGGGCTGGCGTTGCACCAATCCGACGCCCTCGTTCGACGACGCCTCGATGGTGCTGTTTCGCGTGGTTGGACAGGACCAGCGGCATGCCGTTGATCTGCACGACGCGCTGGACGGGCTCGACTGGCTGCAGGTGATGGAAGACCCGGCCTAGCGGTGACGTTTGAATCACACAGGAGTGGGTGACATGGACCAACCGGAAGACCCCGAAATCACAACCGAAGAATTTCTGGGCTGGATGGAATTCGGCTGCTGGTCGGCGCTGGTGATGGCGCCTCTGATTTACTGGCTGCAGGGTCCGTCGGTCTCGACCGATCAGTATGTCGTCCGCACGGCGCTGGTCATCCTGGCGGCGGTGGGAGGGGTGGGACTACGGATTCGGGCGGTGCTGCAGCGGCGCCGTGCGGGACCGTCCGGCGCGAACGCCACACCTCCAGCGCCGCAGCCACCCCCGGCGGCCCCGCCCCGGGACGCAGGTACGTGCGTCTGAGCGGGTTCGCGCAGGACGCGGCTCACGCCCCACCCGCTACGGCCGCTTGCCGGTCCGGGTAATTGTGGAACCGGTCCGTGAGCTGCATCATCCGGATCACTTCGAAGTTGTACTCCGTGAGCCCGCACAGCCGCAGCGCGCCCCCCTGCAGACAGAGCCGCTTGTGCAGCATCACCAGTTCGCCGACCAGATGGCTGTGCAGGATCAGGTCGGCCGCCATCTCAAAGATCACCCGGAATCGTCCCCGTTGCCGCGCCAGTCCGTCGACGGCGTCTGCGAGCTCGGGCTCGGAATAGCGATCGTTGGCGGTGGCCAACTGCACGAACAGCCAGTCGCCTGCGTCATCAATTGCCAGGCACCACCCGGGAGCGAATTCAAGCATGGCGGTTTCATCTCGGACTTCACATGACGGCACTCGGAGTGTGCCTGTGACACTCTACTCCATTCGCCGACACACGGCGCGTGCCTGCCGCAAGCGTGCCTTCACCGGACGTAATCGCTGACCCCGGTTGCCGGTCCGACATGCGGATAGTCCCGCAGCGGTTCGTGTGCGCCGTCCATAAACGACAGCACCTCGCGGACCAGGGCCGGATGCCCGGCCGCAACGTTCTGTTTCTCCGACGGGTCCGCTTCCAGGTCGTACAATTCGACCGGGCCTCCCGGACGCATCTGGATCGCCTTCCACTGCCCCATTCGGGTCCCCCGCGAAATTCCCGCGTCGCGCGGCAGCGGATACTCCCAATACAGGCCGAGGTGTTCGTCCTGGCGCCCGATCCCGGACATCGTCGGCAGCAGCGAGATGCCGTCCAGACCGTCCGGTTTCTCAATGCCCGCCGCATCACATAGCGTCGGCAGGACGTCCCAGAACGCCATGATGTGGTCACTCGTCGTTCCGGGTTTGATCCGATCCGGCCAGCGGGCGAGAAACGGCACACGCAGCCCACCCTCGTAGTAGCTTCCCTTGTAGCCGCGCAGGTCGCCGTTCGCCTTGAAGTAGTCGGTCATCTTCGTCCAGCCGTCGTCCCTGCCGCCGCTCTGTGCGCCATTGTCCGACGTGAACAAGACGATCGTGTTGTCCGCGAGGCCCGATTCATCGAGCAGCGTCAGCACGTCTCCCACATAGCCGTCGAGCCGCGCGATCATCCCGGCCAGCGTCGCGTAGCCGTCCTCCGAGCCGAGGTAGCCCGGCCGCGTATCGAGGATCGGCACCTGGGGAAACTTCCCGCGGAACGGCCGCTGCGAGTCCTCCGGGACGACGAGTTCGACGTGGGGAATGATGTACGGCAGGTACGCAAAGAACGGCCCCTCCTTGTGCCGGCGGATGAAGTCGAGCGCCATTCGGTGCGTCTCGTCGGCCACGTAGCGGACCTGTTTGCGCCCCTCGTTCTCGGGGAGCGGGAACATTTCGTCGTTGTGCCAGACCCAGAACGGGTAATAGAAGTGGGCATGCACCTGGAGGTACTGACCGAAGAATTCGTCGAACCCCTGGCGGTTGGGGTGGCCGGTCGTCCCTTCGTAACCGAGCCCCCATTTGCCGAAGCCGCCTGTCGCATATCCCTTCGACTGGAGCAGTTCCGCGACGGTCACGTCCTCCGGATACAGGTGCTGATCGACGTCGTTGGCGCGGCAGGCCGTATGGCCGGTGTGCAGTCCGGTCATCAGCGCACTCCGCGAAGGCTGGCAGACGTGCGACCCGGCGTAGGCCCGCGTGAACCGCAGGCCCTCAGCCGCGATGCGGTCGATGTTGGGCGTGGCGAGCCGCTGCTGTCCGTAACAGCCGAGCGCCCCGTGGCCGAGGTCGTCCGCCATGATCAAGACGATGTTGGGGGGGCGGGCCGCGTCGGCGGCTGCGCACGGCTGGCGCAGCACGCCGGTGACCAGAAGCACCGCACCAAACGCCAGCCGTCGAAGATCGGAGCAGGCGTCTTGCCCGGCGGTGGCAGGGTCGATCATTTCTCCACCTCACGTTCATCGTGCGATGGGAGCGGACGCTGTGCGACGAGGGCTGGCATACTGGGAGAATACCCGGAGCGAAGCCATCGTCAATGCCCGTCAAATCGCCCGTTTGCCGCATCGCCAACCTGCAGTCTGGCGCGCTTGAGCCACAATGTCCTCCCCAGTGCCGTTTCCTGAACACGCCGCGCCCTCACTGACCTGTCCGGCTGCGTTGACTTTGCGGGCGCCGTTGCCTCGGCCGGGTCTGCCATCCGCAGCGCCTGAGCAAGGGCGGCCGGATGACTCCCCGGCGGTTCTCCGCGCCGCGTGTGGATTGCGGGGTTTGGGCACAAAGGAGCCTCGTCCCCGGCCGATCATTACCACACGGGTTGCCATCGGGCCCTGCATGCGCTCATGACTATTGGTTTTGCCGGATCACGCTGCGTGGATGAGCGGCGGCGGCGGCGTCTCGCCCAGGAGGTGGAACAGGAGACGCCGGCCGAACGCCGCAGCCCCACGCGCGCGCACGCACTGGCGCCGGCAAAGGAGCCGCCGGAACCGTTCGTTCCCGCCTCCCCCATCGAGAGCATCGTTCGCCGGCAGTTGTGGGTGAGCATTCTGTTCACGCTGCTCGGGCTGGCGGCCTGGGCGGGCATCCTGGCGCTCGGCGACTGGATCGACCGGACGCACGGCGCCCTCTCCGCCGCGTTCGGACTGCGTGACGGCCTGCTCCTGCGATCGCTCCGCGCCGGTTCCCTGTTGATTGCGGCGCAACTGTCGTACGTGATCCTGTGGCACCGCGTGCGGAGCCGCAAGGACTTCAGCGGCCGCTACAAGGTGTGGATGTGGGTCGTGCCGACGTGGCTGGTCTTTGCGTTCGCGGCCGCGACCGACGCGCACTGGCTGGCCGGCCGCGCCGCCCAGGCGCGCTGGCCGATGGACGTGCGCGACATGGACGCCCTGGTCTGGCTGGCCCCGGCTGCGGCCGTGCTGCTGGCGCTGACCCGCCTGCTGCGTCTGGAGATGCGGAAGTGCCGGGTCAGCGTGTGGTGCCTGCGGCTGTCGATGCTGTCGGCCGCCGTCGCCGCGGCGACGCTGCTGGGGGGCCATCTGCTGACGGACGCGCGGACGGTGTACCTGATCGGCAGCGTGTCGTCGACGTTCTGGCCGGTCGGCCTGGTGATTTCGTTCTGGTATTACACCCGGCATGTGATACATGTGACGAACGAGCCGGCCGAACTCCCGCAATCCGCCACGACGAGGGAGCGCGTGGGTGGGCGATTGTCGGGGCTGCGGCGGTGGTGGTCGGAGCGGAGCGCGACGCGTGCCGAGCGCGACAGGGAACGGGCCGCGAAACGGGCGGACGCCGCCGCATCGAAAGAGGCCGCCCGCGCCAGGGCGGCCGAAATGAAAGCCGAGGCGGAAGCCCGGCCCGCAGCAATGGTGCCGCCGGCGGCAAAGCCCGTCGCGCCGGCCAATGTCGAGCCGCCACGAGCCGCGCCGTCCGCGGTGGTGCAGCCCGGGCCGGCGTCGGTCCCCGCGGCGCGGCCGGCACCCCCGCCACCCGCGCGACCGGCGGCCATGCTCCGCCCGCCGGCGCGCCCGCCCGGCGCGCCCGCCGCCGCTGCACCACCCGCCGCGAAGCCCGACCTGGACACCGATGACGACGCGGACGAGGATGCCAGCGAGGACGCGTGGTCGGACGAAATGCAGGGGCTCAGCAAGAAAGAGCGGAAGCGGCTCCGCAAACTGCAGCGGCAACGACAGCGCGTGGCGTAGTCCCGGGTTGACGGCCGGTCGTTGTGGTCGGACAATCTCAGCGCGCGTTGCGAGATGTCGCGCTTCGTGACGCGGCGCAATCGAATTCCCGCAGGATTCGGGTTACGATGCGGACGACGAGCCCCAGTCGAATTCCTGTCGAATTCGGCAACTCCAGGCGGACGGACTGACGGTCCGTCCCGCGGCACCGTATGGCGACGGAACCACGTTGGGCGGAATCGGACATTCGCCCCAGGACTGACGAATCGGCGCCGCGCCGCTGGCTGGCGGTGGCGCTGTTGCTCGGCCTGCTCCTGGTCCCGGTCATGATCTGCGGCGGCCTGCTCTATTCGCTGCAGCCGCACGTCACCGACGACCCGGCGGCCGTGGCGCCGCTGATGGAGCAGTTGCTGACGGTGGAGGTCCCGCCGGTGTTCGCGGCCCGCGGCACGATCCGGTGGAACGTCGCATTCGCGATGTCGATGCGCGCCGCCTATTACGACTACACGCCGGTCGGCGCGGCGTCCGCCGGGACGCCGGAGGCGGACGGCGAACTCGTGTTTGTCGGAGTGGACCACAAGTTCCAGGACAAGCCCGACGTGCGGCGGCACGTGGAGCAGGTGCTCCAGCAGAAAGGGGCCGGCACGCAGGAACTTGCGCTGGAGTCCGTTGAGTCGCGCCAGGTCCCGGTCAACGGTGAAGCGTGCCCGTTCGAGTTCGAGACGCGGACCGCTCCAGCAGTGCGCGGCAAGTCGAGGGTTTCCTGGCGGCTGATTCACGGCGTCGTGACCGGCCGATCGGGACCGGTGCTGATCGTGCTCCGCGTGCCGCTCGACGGCAACTGGGACGACGCCATAGCCGAACGGATGCTGGGGTCGATCCGGTGACGCCGCGACCTGAGCCGGGTGCAATGCCTCCGATTCTTCTTCGAGGTGTCGTATAATTCACCGACTCATCTGGAGCCGGCCTGCGTGTTCACGTTCGAGTTCCCCGAATTCCTGCTGCTGGCGATCCCGCTGGGGTTCGCGTTCCATCGCTGGGGGGGATTCCGGGTGGACTGGCGGTGGCTGGTTCCGGTCGCGCTGTGGATCGGCCTCGGGCTGCTGGTGCGGGTCCCGTGGTGGCTGCATGCGTGGCTGGCGGCGCCGCTGGCGCTGTCGCTCCGGCCGTGGCTCAGGGAAACCGGGATCACGGGCGGCCTGCGGCTGGCAATCGTGACGCTGCTGCTCCTGTCGCTCACGGGCCCGGAGTGGAACCTCGGCGGGCAGGGGATCGACGTCGTGCTCGTCGCGGACCGCTCGCGGTCGATCACGGAGGAGGCCGGCAGGAACATCCGCGAACTGGTCCACAACGTCGAGAACAGCCGCCGCGTGGGCGACCGGGTGGCGGTCGTGACGTTCGGCGGCCGCGCGGAGGTCGAGCATGAACTCTCGAGCGAGGCAACGCTCGGCGAATACAAGCAGGAGGTCCTCCCCGACGGCAGCGACCTGAACGACGCGCTGCTCAAGGCGCTGGAACTGACGAGCCGCAACCGGCCGGCACGGATCCTGGTCCTGTCGGACGGCGAGGCCAATGGCGCGCCGCCGGCGTTTGCCGCGCGCCGCGCGCGAGAAGCGGGCGTGCCGATCGACTTCCGCCTGTTCGAGCGGCTGCGGGTTGGCGATGCGGCGGTGCGCGCCATCGCCCTCCCCGAAGAGGTTTCTCCGCGCGAGCCGTTTCAGTTCGCCGTGGAGGTCTTCGCCGACCGGGACGCCCCCGGCCGAGTGGCCGTGCTGCGCGACGGCGAAGTGATTGCCACCCGCGCCGGCGAACTGTTCGCCGGATCGAACCGCCTCACGTTCCGCGACCTCGTCGAGACGCCGGGGATTCACAACTACCGCGTGCAGTTGGAAGTGGAGGGGGACCCGATCGTCGAGAACAACGTCGGCGCGGGGCTGGTCCGCGTGAATGCCGGGCCGCGGGTGCTCGTATTGAATGCCGACGGCCAGCCCGGCAACCTGGTGAGGGAACTGGAGGCGGCGCGGCTACCGGTCGACGTGGCGGTTGCAGCCGAGCATCCCCTGACGCAGGACAGTCTTGACCCGTATCGCGCCATCGTCATCGAGAACGTGCCGGCATCTGAGTTCGGCCGGATCAAGATGGAGCGGCTGGCGCAGTTCGTCGAAGACCTGGGGGGCGGTCTGCTCCTGACCGGCGGCCAGCGGAGCTTTGGTGTCGGCGGGTACTTCAACAGCCCGCTGGAGGATGTGCTCCCCGTGTCGATGGAGCTGCGGGAAGAGCACCGCAAGACCCGCGTGGCGATCGCCATTGCCCTCGACCGCTCCGGTTCAATGATGGCGTCCGTGCGCGGCGGCAAGGTGAAAATGGACCTCGCCAACCTCGGGACGGCGGAATGCGTGCGGCTGCTCTCCGCGGGGGACAGTGTGGCGGTGATCGCGGTCGACAGTTCGCCGCACGTCATCCAGCCGTTGACCGACGTGGACGACACCGAACGGATTGCGAAGAAAGTGCTCAAGATCCAGAGCGAGGGGGGCGGGATCTTCGTCTACGAGGCGCTCGTCGCGGCAGGGGTCGAGCTGATGCAGGCGAGCCAGGCAACCAAGCACATCATCCTGTTCTCCGACGCGGCCGACAGCGAAGAACCCGGGGACTACAAGAAGCTGCTCGAGCAGTTCGCCGGGGCCGGCATCACCGTGAGCGTGATCGGTCTGGGGACGAAGGCGGACACCGATGCCAAGCTGCTGGAGGACATTGCCACGCGAGGGCGCGGGAACATCATGTTCACGGAAGATGCCGAGGAACTGCCGCGTCTGTTCACCGAAGACACGATGAGCGTCGCCCGCAGCAGCTTCATCGAGAAGGATCCCACAACGCAGCCCGACGGCATCCCCGGCGCGATGCTCCCCGATTCGCGGTTGATGGGAAATCTGCTGGGGACGTCCGCAAGCGTCCCGGACGCTGGCAGCGTCCGGGACGGTGCGCAGTCGTTCCCGCCGGCCGACGGCTACAACCTGAGCTACCTCAAACCCGAAGCGACGGCGGCCGTCGTTTCGCAGGACGAATACGCCGCGCCGTTTGCGGCCTTCTGGAACAAGGGCCTCGGCCGCGCGGCGGCGATCACGCTGGAAATGGACGGCAATTACTCCGGTGCTTTCGGCCGCTGGGATCATTTCGACGACTTCATCATCACGCATGTGCGATGGTTGCTCGGGGGGAGCGACCCCGGCGACGTGTTCGTCGACATCGACCGGCAGGGGCAGGACGCCGTGATTACGGTGGATCTCGACCCCAATCGTCCGGATCGCGGCTCCGGCGGAGCGCCGCAGTTGATCGTCGTGCCGCCGGGAGAGGAACGGGTCGCGCGGATCGAGCCGGACTTCACCTGGGTCGGCCCCGATACGCTGCAGGCGCGGTTCCGGATGGAGCGGGCGGGGTCGTACCGGACGCTGGTCGTCGATCGCGGCACCGTCCCGGACGCTTCAAGCGTCCCGAACGGTTCGGCACGGATCGCGCGCGGACCGGCCGTGACGCTCCCCTATTCGCCGGAATTCGACCCGCGCGAGGGGCTGCCGAGCGGGGCCGCCGTCCTGGCAGAGCTGGCGGAGTTGAGTGGGGGCGTGGCACGGACGGACGTAGTCGATGTGCTGCGCAACCCGCCCCGCTCGGCGCGGACAACATCGCTGCTGCCGTACCTGTTCACGGTGCTGATTGGTCTTTTGCTGCTGGAGATCGTGGGCCGGCGGTTGTCTCTGTGGGAGCAGCTCGTCGAAGTGGTCACGTCGGCGGTGCCGGACGCGGTCAAATCCCGCCAGTGGTTGCCGGAGTGGAGACTGCGTCTGCCGACTCGAACAGCGCGTCGCACGGCGGCTCCCGCGCCGACGCCGCAGCCATCCGTGTCGACGCAGACGCAGGCAGTGCCGCCCGCGTCGGCGCCGCAGGCGCCGAGGCCGCCGGCCGAGAAACCGGCGATCGATGTCTTTGCAGCCGCCAAGCAGCGCGCCAAACGCCGCAATCAGTAGAGACGGTCATTCCTCGGGCACGTACATCAGCGTGTAGTACGCCTCCTTATGCAGCAGCGGCAGGCCCTCCGCCGAGCGCACGCCGCCCGCGTGCAACTCGTGCACGTGCCCTTCCTGCAGGCCGTCGACCTTGAGGTGTACCGTCAGGCCGTCGGTGGAGACCGTCGCGGATTCGATCGTCGGAGTCGTGTGATCCACCTCCGGGCTGCCGTACGTCGCCTGAAAAACGTAGGTGTAGGTCGAGAGTTTGTATGACTCGACTGCCCCGGCTGCCTGCGGGTCGACCGGCAGCGTGAAGACAAGATCGAATCCGTCAGGCCTGGCCCGCATCTCGCGGATCTCAAACGGCGTCTTGCCGGACCAGTCGATCCGTTCCACGGCAAATGGTTTGTTCCCGCGCGAGCCCCAGCCGCGGTTGGTGCCGCCGACGTACATCGACCCGTTGGGGAAAATCTCGACCGGCACTGTTCCGCTCCCCAATCCCTCGCGAAACGGGAAGCAGGCCCCCTGATAATGGCCGTTGACCTGTTCGAGGTAACACCGCATGACCGTACTGAAGGTCTGGTCGCCGACAAACATCTGCCCCGCGAACGGGCCGAACCTGCCGCCGGTCGTGTCGCACGCGACGCCGCTCGCGGACTGACCCATCTTCGCGTACGGGAAGAGGATCGTCGGCGGGACGTATTCCGGGATCTTCTTCGCCTCGACGCTGAACCGGCTCCCCGACTCCGGTTCTCTCGGGCGCGGCCCCATGACGGCGGCCGCCTCGTCGTACCAGCGGAAGCCCCCCGGATGGCCGACGAACTTGCCGGGAATCAGGTGCTTGAGCGCGCTGGTGCCGTTCCACGGTCCCTGGTTGTCGGTGTAGAAGACGTCGCCGGCGGCGTTGAAGCCGATGCCGCCGGGTGAGCGGATGCCGCTGCACGTCGGGATCAGTTCCCCATCAGGCGTCACGCGCACACACCAGCCGCGGTATCTGCAATTGCTGTCGAACGAGCCGGTGAGGCACAGCACGACCCAGAGGTTGCCGTCGCGGTCGAACTTCGACCCGAACGCATACTCGTGATAGTCGCCGGTGATCTCCCACCCGGCATTGACGACCTCAAACACATCGGCCACGTCGTCGCCGTCGGTGTCGCGGATACGGGAGACGTCGTCGCGCTGGGTGACGTAGAGCCAGTCGTCCTTCCACGCCAGGCCCAGCACCTCGTGCAGTCCGTGAGCGAAGCGGTGGAACTGCGCGGCGGCGACCTCCTTCGCGAACGGATCGCGAATCAGCCACACTTCCCCCCGCCGCGATGAGACGGCGACGCGCCCGTCGGGGAGCAGCTCGAACGCCCCCGGTTCGAGCACGACACCGGCGGGGATTTCACAGCGGGTGAGAGGGTAGTAGTCATCCTCGGTGGGGTCGGCGGCGCGGGCCACAGAGCAGAGCGCGGCCGCGGCGAGGAGAGCCAGCAGATAGGGACGCCATAACAACATCAGAATGGTTCCTGCGGGTTGCGACGGAGTTGCATTTGAGATCACAATTTGTGATCTCAAGTTGGAACGTAACTTCGATCTGCCGATTTGATGTTCCAAATTGGAAGAACAAAGCCAAGACATCTGTACATTCGTTTCCATTCCGTGGTATCTTGAGGTGCCAGGTTGGCACCTCAAGATCGTGGTCGGAGATTTGAGGTCACAATTTGTGACCTCAAAGACTGGTTCTCGCACACCCGGTGGGAGGAGGACATGTCCCAGCACGAGATGCGGTTACCGATTCCGCCCGAGCGAATCGAACGCTCCATTCTGCTGATTCGTGAACAGAAAGTCATGCTGGATCAACACCTTGCGGAGTTGTACGGAGTTGCAACCGGGCACTTGAACAGGGCCGTTGCGCGAAATCGCGACCGTTTTCCGGTCGACTTCATGTTTCAACTCACACAAGAGGAGTGGGACGCTTTGATATGCCAAACTGGCATATCAAACCAACGGGGCGGCCGTCGCCATGCACCTTTCGTTTTCACCGAGCAGGGGGTCGCCATGCTCTCCAGCGTCCTGCGGAGCAAGCGGGCCGTGCGGGTCAACGTGGAGATCATGCGGACGTTCGTGCGGCTGCGGGAACTGCTCGCCTCGCACAAGGACCTCGCCCGCAAGCTCGATGAGCTGGAGCGGCGGTTCGACAAACAGTTCCAGGTGGTGTTCGAGGCCATTCGCCAGTTGATGACGCCGACCGACGACGGGAAGCCGAAACGGCGGATCGGGTTTGAGATGCCGGCTACCACTCCATCTGCTGGACGACGTCCGCGCGCCCGCCGGTAAGCCGCACCGGCACGAGCAACTCCTTTCGGCCGTTGGAGTCGCGAACAAACGGCTCCGTCCCCTCTCCTGCAATGTGAACGCGGACCGTGCCGTCGATCACGTACCAGCCGTCCGCCTGTTGTTCGATACGTTGTCCCATACCGGCCCGAACGTAGACGTTTTCCACGTCGCCGTCGGCTGTGAGCGTGAGGTGCCGCCGGAACACTCCTTCCGCGCCGCGCGAGACCGGCTCCGGAAAGTCGGCGACGTGCAGTTCGGGCGTGGCATACAGAAACGTCGGCTGCTGCTTTGCGTTGAGGCGGTAGCCGTGGAACCGGAAGCCCCGCTCCTTTGCGGGCTGCGTCGGCCACGGAGCATCCTCAGATGCGAGGATCCCCACCGGCGATGTCGTCTCCCACTGAATCACGTGGTCCCCCAGCGGCCGCTGGAAGCCGGGGCCGCGCCCCTCCCAGTGCATGGCGGCGTCGAGGAACCGGCCGTGCCAGAGGAGCGCGAGCGACATGCGGTCGGCATCCCAGGCAAGGTGACAGTGCTCCGGGTAGCCGACGGCGATGCCGCGCGGCGAGAGGCCTTCGATGAAGTTGCGATAGATGATCGGCGTTGTTTCAGGCTTCAACTCGATCATCTGGCCGACAAGGCCGTCGGGGATGCCGGCGCGGTCGCCGTCCTTGAGGTAAGTCCAGATCGCCGCGACCTGTTTGTTCGCATCGCCATCATACACGTCCTGGATCGTCGCGCGGCCGTCGGGGAACCCTGACGGCATCCGCGTGCCGGGCCGGTATTGCTGCGGATCGGGGAGATAACGCAGGAACCAGTCTTCGCGAAGGCGGCGGGTCATTGTCTGCAGGTTCATCGCCTGGATGCCGGTCGCCCGGAACCGGCCGAAATTGTGGCACTTGACGCAGCCGAGCGCCTTGTCGCCGACGAGGTGCCGGCCCGTCGCTCTGGTCCGCAGTTCCGGCTCATCGAGAGTCGGGGTCTCTGCTGCCTGGATGCCATCGGTGATTGTGAACGCCTCGGCGAGTTGGTCGGCATTCGAAAGCCCGAACTTCGGCATGCGCGTCCGCATGTACGGGCGGTCGTCCGCCCCGTCCCGGAGAACGTGGCGCAGCCAGTCGCGATTGAGCTTGTCCCCCACGCGATCGAGCGGAGGGGGGATGCGCCCTTCATCTCCCATTTCGGGGATGGCGGTCGTGAAGAGTGCGTTGCGCTCGCGCTCCGGTCCGCCGACGCCGTCGCGGGAGTGACAGGCGTAGCAGTTGAACGTAATCAACGTGTGGGCGATCAGGTAGAACTCGTTGGGACCACGGGCCGGTGCGGGAGACGCGAGGGCAGCGGCGATGAGGTCGCGCTGCGCCGGAGAGAGGTCAAACTGCGGAATTGCCTGGCGAGCGGCGGCCGTAAGGCCGCTGGATGCGGGCCCGGTTTGCGATGCGCCGCCCGGTTCAGCGGCCTCACGGCCGCCGCTCGCCAGACAACCGACCGACTCATCCAATTCGGCCAGCGGTTTTGCCGCAAGCTTCGATTCGATCCGCTGCCCTTCGACCTTCATTTCGTGACAGTTGGCGCAACCGACAGAAGCGAACAATTCACGGCCCGTCTGCACCAGTTCGGGATGAAGGACGAACTGCCCGTCGTCAGTCGCCGAAGTGTCCCGGACGCTCCCGGCGTCCGGGACACTGGGCGCATCGGTGGTCGCCGTCATCCGGATCGCGGGAAAGATCTCCTGCCGCGGCACGCCCGGCCCTTCGTACTCCAGCGTCAGCGTCCATTCCCCGTACGCCTGCTGGTACTCGACGCGGATCGGGTGCATCCCCGGAGTGAGTTTGGCGGAGCCGCTGCTCACGCTGTGCGGATGGATGCCGTCCGAGTCGGCCACCTTCTCGCCGTCGATATAGAGCAGGCTGCCGTCGTCGGAACCGAGATGGAACCGGTATTCCCCCTCTTTTTCGATCCGCAGGAAGCCGTCGAAGCGGATGCCGAACTCGCGGTCGCTGCCGGCTACGTTGAGGTCGAGTGCCGCACAATCGCCGCGCTGCTCGGGCTGCAACTTGTCGAAATCGGGGACGCGGTCCCAGTTACCGCGGTACAGGGCGTATCGCATGTTCGCTGCCCGCGGGCTGAGGACGGCGTCCGACAGGAGGTAGTGGGCGACGTCCTCAGCCTGCCGGTCGTCGAGATTGAGGCTCGGCATGCGTCCCGCCGGGCGCACGGCGAGCGGGTCCTTGAGAAACGAAATCAGACTCGGGATCGAATACTTCTGAGAAAGCGCAGGCAGCGGGACGGACGTGTTCCACAGGGCAACGTCCCCCGCTCGCGGCTGATGACAGGCGACGCAGCCGATCGTGAGAAACAGCCGTTCCCCCTGCCGCACAGAGCGCCGGTCGGGCTGCTGTTCGGTCACGTGCCCCGTCGAGGCGAGAAAACTCGCGAGAGCGAGGACGGCGTTGTCTCGTTCTTCCGGCGGCCAACTCGCGAGGACGTGCGGCATCGTCGTGCCGGGCTTAACACTGTGCGGGTCCGCCAGGAATTTCGCGATCCATGCCGGCTGCACGCGCTTCCCGACGTCGGTCAGGATCGGCGCGGCGTGCGGTGTGATCCAGCGGCCCAGCGATTCGCCCGCCGCGTGGCAGGCAGTGCAGTTGAGTTCACCCAATAGCAGCAGCCCGCCAACAGAAGCGTCCGGGACGCTGAGGGAGCTGAAGAACCGCTCGAAGCCCGGGACGACGGGACGCCGCGCCTCCTGCTCGGCGTCCCGCGGCAGGACCCAGATGTTGCGGTAGCGGACCGGGTCGCCGTGGTCCTGCAGATGGATCGGTCCCGGCTCGGGGGTTTCCGTGCCGATCGGGGCCGCGCGGGTCGTGCGGGAGATCTCCACGTCGCGGTGGACGACGACCCCATTGAGCTTGACCGTGATCCGGGCGTTCTTGACCTTCTCTCCCTTGTCGTTAAACCGCGCGGCGGTGAACTCGGAGTCGTACGTCTGCCACGTCAGCGGCGGCAGGCACATGTTGAGGTCGGGGTCGCGGATCTCGTAAATGCCGCCGGTCTCGTTGTCCTTGCCGTCGAGGCCGAACGAGTCGAGCATCTGGGTTTCGTAGCGCGACTGGTAATAGATGCCGCTGTTGCCGCGCTGCTGGCCGCGAGCGTTAGGCATAAAGGGGAGCAGGAACTCGATATGCACCGTGCAGTCCTGGAACGTGTCGATGCTGTTGGCCCCTTCCATGAGCAGCCCGTCGTCGGTAATCCGCGACCCCGGTTTCCAGTGCGCTTCGAACGTCTCTTTTTTGCCGTCGAACAGGACGACGGCCCCCTTGGGGGGCTCGGTACCCAGCGTGGGGCTGAAGCGAGTCTTCTTCTTGAGCGAAAGTTCCTTGACCAGGTCGTTGACGCCGGCGGTGTCCTCCTCCGACACCTCGCGCTCGCCGCCGTCCCAGCCGTCGCCGGGGAGTCCGCCGCGATGGATCACGACGCGGAACTTCCCTTTCCCCAGGGCGACGACCTGCACGCCGACCTTGTCGGCGACGTACTCCCCCTGCACGGCGAAGTCGGGGTCGGCGGCCGCGGCTTCGGCGGTGATGTAGGCTTTGTTGGCATCGTCCTGTGCGGCGACTGGACCTACCAGGAACAAGACGACGGCTGAAACTTCGTAGACGCGAGTTGAAGCCATAAAGTGCCCTTCCGCGATCGAGTGCGGGAACCGGGAAACTCCCGGATGACAGGATTGCAAATTGGTCAATGCAAACTGCAAATTGCAAATTTGCCAGTCCTCGCGCGCTCGCGATGGCGCGAGACGAAGGCAATTCGCAATTTGCAATGGCGCAGCTCCTACCGTGGCAGCACCCAGATGTTCCGGTACCGCACCGGGTTGCCGTGATTCTGCAGGTACACCGGTCCGGGATTGTCCTTCTCGTCCGGATACGTGCCGCTCGGCGTCATCTTGAGGTCGCGGTCGTGGATCAAAACGCCGTTGTGCCACACCTTCGCGTGCGCGGGCTGGGTCTTCTCTCCATTCTCGTTGAACCGCGCGGCGGTGAACTCGACGTCGTACGTCTGCCACGTCAGCGGCGGCAGGCACATGTTGACGTCGGGCCGGGAGACCGAATAGATGCCGCCGCATTCGTTGTCCAGCCCTTCCAGGCCGAACGAATCCAGCATCTGGATTTCGTACCGCCCCTGCACGTAGTAGCCGCTGTTGCTGCGCGCCTGGCCGCGGGCCTCGGGCATGTAGGGCAGCCGGAACTCCAGATGGACGTAGAAGTCCCGGAACTCGTCCTTGCTCGTCACGCCCGGCATCAGCAGGCCGGCGTCATCGATCTGCGCCCCCTCCCGCCAGTGGGCATCTAGGCTCTCTTTCGTCCCATTGAACAGCACGACGGACCCGCACGGCGCGCAGGCCCCGAGCGTGCAGCTCCGCCGGCAGACCTTCGTGTAGCAGCGGAGGAGTTCCTGAGTGCCGGCCGTGTCCGCTTCCGACTCGGACTTCGTCTGGCCGTCCCAGTAGTAGCCCGGCAAACCGCCGCCGAACTTCACGGTGCGGAACTGCCCCTTGCCGAGGGCGATGACCTGCAGCCCCTCGCCCCCGCCGCAGCGGAGGTATTCCCCCTGGATGGCGAAATCGGGGTCGGCCGCCGCCTCTTCGGGCGTGGCATACGTGGGACCGTGTTCGTTCTGGGCGAGTGCGTGCGAAATCATGCAGAGCAGTGCTGATGCGGCGAGAGTCGTGTGGAGCGGCTTCATGGTGATGTTCCGGATCTCAGGGGAAGGTCGAGAGACGACGTCCGGGCATCTTACTCATCAGCGGGTTGTGATGCGAACGTTGGGATGCGTCGCGATGACTTGACAGCGCCCCCCCCCCCACGGTAGGGTGCCATCTGTGGAACGATCGAGTTGGAGGTAGGCCCAATGTATGGCTCCCACTCACGAACCTCGTCACGGGGCAAGTCCCCCCTCTCTGTGCGGCGGGTCACACGTTCTGGTTATACGCTCCTCGATCTCGTCGTGGCGATTTCAGTCATCGCCATTCTGCTCGTGCTGCTCATTCCTGCGGTTCAGTCCGTGCGCGAAACGAGTCGCAGGACCCAATGTGCGGCGAACTTGAAGAACATCGGCTCGGCGCTGGAAAGCTACGCCAGCGCGCATCGCGCCTATCCCGGCGGATCGACTTGGCGCGAGGATTTGCTTCCGTACCTCGACGAGCGTCCACTGGCCGACGCGATTTTTCAGGGAAACTCTTCCGTCTCACTGACGGAGCACGCCATTCCAATGTTCATCTGCCCCAGCGACCCGTTGGCGGACGTGGGTGCGACAAGGGCCAACTATTTCGCGAATTTTGGCACGGGACTGCAGAAGTACGGCTACAACGGCTTTCTCGCACCACACCCTGACGGCGTCGATATGTGGGGCGCGTGGGGCCAAGTACACAAGCACGGACCAACTCGCCCACAAGACATACGGGATGGGTTGAGCCAGACAGCGGCCTTCTCTGAAGCACTCGTCGCGCAACTCCCGGGTGATGCCTCCGATCCACGTCGGGGTGTCTGGATGCTCGCCGGTTGGGACTTGGTCTTCCCCGACAAGTTCGACGCCCTAAAGGAACTCTGTCTGAGCATCCGCCCAAGCCCGTCGGCACCTCAGGTAAGCGGCCGCGGATGGAATGTGCTTGGCGAGTGGATGGCCCCGTCTGGACGCGTGGTTCCGCTCTCGCCGCTGTCTTGGGGATACGACCACGCCCTTCCGCCAAATTCGCCTGCTTGTCTCGTCGGTTCGCGTTACGGAGTACTCCCAGCCGGAAGTCTTCATTCCAATGGCGTGAATGTGCTGTTTGGAGATGGTCGCGTCGGGTTCGTTTCGTATTGGACAGATGCCCGCGTGTGGCATGAACAGGGTGACCGATCAGGGTGGATCGGTTTATAGTTTCATGTTCGATCAGAGTGGAGTATCTCACATGCGACTTCCACAACTCATTGCAGTCGCTGTTGTGTTTCTACCAGCGATCGCGCTTGCGGATGAAACGATCGTCGCGCCAGATGATGGTGTCGCGTGGACCTGTCCAGGAACGCACGGATTCTACGCCACGGGATGCAACGCCAGTCCAAATTATTACCGGGTGGTCGTAAAGTATAAGAAGAATGACAATACTTGGAGCGAGCTCCACTCGGAGTCAGCCGAGCCTAATGCAGGTGTGATTGACATTACACTGGATATTACCTCAACGCCCGAATGCGGAAGACACGATGGATTGGTCATCCTATCGAAATTCGTGTACGAACCTTGGCCCCATTATGTGGACGTTGCAAGTAGATCCATAAACATCGATGGCCCAGCGTGCCCATGACACGTACTGATGGACCGTTCCAGCCGCACTCTAAATCGCGTTTCGGACGAAAGTAGTCAAGAACCATGAGTCAGATCAATCGTTGCGCGACCGAATCGAGTTTTCGTGGGGCATTACGTTTCACGACGATTGTCGTCTTGCTGCTCAGCGCGTGCCAGAATCGTTCGCCCCAGACGAGTGAAACAACTGCTGTTCGGGGCGCGGTCAACGGAACTACACAAGCACAGGCGGAGTCGGCAATGGCGTCGTCAAAAGTTGTTGTCCCGATTGGGGATGGCAGCAGTTCGGTTACCTTCATTGGTGATTGTATCACAAAAGACACCGAAGGGGCAGTGCAGTGGCGCGTGCCAGGCAAGGCACAATTTCAAGTGTCGTTGCCTTACGAGGGGAACGTTCCGAAAAATGTTATATCGCAGTTGATTTGGGTCTCGCCCAGGGGTGAGACAGAACTCGGCAGCATGTCCTCGCGCCCCGAAATTCGCGGAAATAAGCTTGAATACTCGATCTCACTCCCTGTGTACGATGTTGGGATAAACGAGGGCCCGCAAAAGTGCAAGATCGTTACGAAGCAAGTTGTTGACTCGAAAGCAGTAATCCTGCAAGAAGGGGAGTTGACTATCAACTTCATCAAGGGCATATCGCCGGAATGACGACACGTGCGACGCGTTCTGCGTACGTTCGCGCTTCAGCCGGTTGCGTACCACTGATTCGCCGCCGACACCCCTGCCCCCGCGTCGACCTTCGCCCCCTGCGCCTTGAGGCACGCCTCCAGCGCGGCAAGGAACAGCAGCACGTTCCGCCGGCTGCTCGTCTCACCCATCAGGCCGATCCGCCAGGTCTTCCCCGCCATCGGCCCCAGGCCGCCGCCGATCTCGATGCCGAACTCATTCAGCAGTTGCGCCCGCACGGCCTTGTCGTCGACTCCGGCCGGGATCTTTACGGCGTTGAGCATCGGCAGCCGGTATGGCTCCGCGACGGCGAACTCGACCCCCACCGCCTCCAGGCCAGCGCGCAGCGCCAGATGATTGCGCCGGTGCCGCTCGAAGCGCGCCTCCAGTCCCTCCTCGTGGACGATCCGCAGCGCCTCGTGCAGGGCGTAGTTCATGTTGATCGGGGCCGTGTGGTGATACGCCCGCGACTTGTCGCTCCAGTAGTTGGCGACCATTTTCATGTCGAGGTACCAGCTCTGGATCTTCGACTCGCGGGTCTGGATCACCTCCAGCCCCCGCGCGCTGAACGTCACCGGTGCCAGCCCCGGCGGGCACGACAGGCACTTCTGTGTGCCGGAATAGGCCGCGTCAACCTGCCAGCCGTCGATTTCGACCGGCAGTCCCCCCAGCGACGTCACGCAGTCGACGAGCAGCAGCCCGCCGGCGTCGTGGACGATCTTCGAGATCTCCTCCAGCGGCTGCCGCGCGCCGGTCGACGTCTCCGCGTGGACGATCCCCACGACCTTGGGTGACGTTCGCTTGACCGCTTCGGCCACCTCATCGGGCGTGAAGACTTCACCGAACGGCCGTTCGATTGTCGTCACCTGCGCCTGCGCCCGCCCGGCGACGTCGGCCATGCGTGTGCCGAATACGCCGTTGACGCACACGAGCATCCGGTCCCCCGGCTCGACCAGGTTGACGACGCAGGTCTCCATCCCCGCGCTGCCGGTGCCGCTGACCGCCAGCGTGAGCTGGTTCTGCGTGCGGAAGAGCTGCCGCAGCATCGTCTGCGTCTCGTCCATGATCTGCAGGAAGTACGGATCGAGATGGCCGACGGTCGGCGCGCCGAGGGCCGCGAGGACGCGCGGCGGGATGTCGCTCGGGCCGGGGCCCATGAGGATGCGGCGGGGGGGCGTGACGGGGGCGGGCGATGGGGGCATGGATGTGGTTCTGTTTGTTGTGGAATGTCGAATGACGAACTTCAAATGTCGAAAGAATGCCGAATTTCAGAATGTCGAATGATTTCGCAGACAGTCAGACGGGCGGTCGTAAGCAGGTGCCGTCGTTATTTCGTCATTGGGGCTTCGTCATTCCTTCGACATTTGAATTTCGACATTCGGCTTTCAATCCCGGACCAGCCGGCTGATCTGCCTGAACTCCTCCGTCCCGGCGACCTCGGCCCATTCGAACAGCACCGATTCTGTCGTCGTGATCGTCGCGCCCGAGTCGCGGAGACGCTCCAGCGCGAAGCGCCAATCCTGCTTGTGGCGGCTGGCGACGGCGTCGGCAGGCACGTAGACCTGAAAGCCGGCCGAGAGTAGATCCAGCGCCGTCTGCTGGATGCAGACGTGCGTCTCGATCCCCGCCACAACGACCTTGTACCGCTCGTCCTCGGCCGCGGCCGGCCAGCCCAGGCACTCACCGCAACTGAAGCGGAGTTTCGCCGGCCGGTCGCCCAGCAGTTCCGCCAACTCCGGCACCGTCGGTCCCAGCCCCTTGGGATACTGCTCGGTCGCGAACGCCGGCACGCCCACGATCTTCGCCCCCTCCAGCAGCTTGCGGCAGTTGCGGATGAGCTGGTCAGCCACGGGGATCGTCGGCATGAATTTCTCCTGCACGTCGACGATCAGCAGCTTGCTGTCGTCGCGATTCAGGAGTTCACGGCTGCGGAAGTACGGGGCTGGTGCGTCGCTCATACCCCGATGGTACGAGACGTAGCCGAATTCGCCAAGAATTCGGGGCTGGGACGACCGACGCCCGAATCCCTGGCCTATACCTGGTGCGCTCGCGACGGCTCCAGCACTGCGGCTGCGACGACCGGCAGCGTTGATGTTGTCGCCGCGACTTGTTGGAATTGGACCAGCCTTGTCACAGACAGTCGGGGAAGCAGGGAACTGAAATGAGCAACAATCGGGACTGGTTCTGGATCGCCGTCATGGCCGTATCAACGAGCGTGGGAGTGCCGTGCGCGACA
>CAZWGW010000017.1:0-22681 GCA_964633565.1 uncultured Planctomycetaceae bacterium | reverse complement strand
CGATGTCGGGCTGGAGCACGAGCGGCTGACGTATTTGCGGAACAACCGAGGGCAGACGCTGACCGACGGGCAGCCGGGGAGGGTGGTCACAGAAATCCTCGCCTGACCGAAACGTGGTTGGTGCAAGTTGCCGTTTCCGGACTTCCATTCCGGACCTTTGCTGCCTTCGCTACCTTCTGTTGTTCTTTACAGCAGGTAGCGAAGGCAGCGAAGCGATTGGCGTGGATACCGCTAATGGACAGCAATTTCCATTTGTCCTGAATCTCTCCTTTTCCCTGTGTGTCTGGAATCCATGCAGATCACCGACATCCGCATCCACCGCCTCATTGGCGCCACAGTCGACGGCGGCTGGCCCGAGGGGCATGAACCGGAGGACGACCTCCATACGCTCGTCGAAGTCGTTACCGACGGCGGCCTGACCGGCTGGGGGAGCGTCTATACGTCCTCGGCACTCGTCGCGGCCGGACTGCTGCAACTGCGGCCCATGTGGCAGGGCGAATCGGCCCTGGAGCCGGAGCGGGTTTCCGAAAAGCTGCGGCAGAGTGCGTTCTGGCAGGGCCGGGGCGGAACGCTGGAGCACGTCATCTCCGGCATCGACATCGCGTTGTGGGACCTGTTCGGCAAGGCGTGCGGCCAGCCGGTCGCGCGGTTGCTGGGCGGTTACTACCGCACGAAGATCAAACCCTATGCGTCGCTGCTGTTCGCCGAACCGGAGCCGCTCCGCGACCGGCTGGAAGCGACCGTGGCCAAAGGGTTCCGGGCGATCAAACTCGGCTGGCGGCCGTTCGGCAGACGGAATGCCAAGTTCGATGAGTTGCTGGTGCGGACCGCGCGCGACGCGGTCGGGCCGAACGTCGATCTGCTGGTCGATGCCGGCGGGAGCGAGCAGTTCTGGCCCCACGGTTACAAATGGGCCCTGCGCACGGCGCAGATGCTGGCGGAGTACGACGTCGGCTGGTTCGAGGAGGCACTGCCGCCCGACGACATCGAAGGCTTTATCCGCCTGCGGAACGCTGCGCCGCTGCCGATCACCGGGGGCGAGGTGCTGACGCGGCGGCAGTCGTTCATCCCGTGGATTGAGCGCGGCGCACTCGATATCGTGCAGCCAGACGCCACCAAATGCGGAGGACTGACTGAGGCCCGACGGATCGCCTGGATGGCATACGACCACAACATCGGCTTCGTCAGCCACGGCTGGAACACGGCGATCGGCCTGGCGGCCGACCTGCACCTGGCGGCCGCGCTGCCGGTCGCAAAGTACGTGGAATACCTGACGCCGGCGCCGTACATCGACGAGATCCTCGTCGAACCCTTCCGGCTGGATGCGGAGGGTTTGCTCGCGATCCCTGACCGCCCTGGTCTCGGGATCAAGTTGAGTCTCGACGCGCTGGCCCGCTTTGCCGGGCCAGCCTGACGTGTAAGTCGCGGGAATACGAGCAGTCGTGGTCTCACGGCATCGCGAACGTGTGCGACCTGTGCCGGACCGTCAACACAGGACACGGCGCCTTGCGCACGACGCGATCCGCGACGCTTCCGAGCAGGGCATGTGCGATGGCTCCCCGGCCGTGCGTCCCGATGACGATCAGATCGATCTCGTGTTCGCGGGCGTAATTGATGATCTCGACGAACGGTTGCCCCTCCTTCACCGCAATCGTGACCCGATGCTGTTCCGACCAGCCGGAAGGGGTCAGCGCGGACAACTGCCGGATGGCGCTCTCTTCCAGCGCAAGGCGTCGCGCGGGCCCCTGCTCCGCCCAGGCCGGCACAGACAACCCCATCCCGAACTCGGGCATCCGCTCCACCCAGTCGTGGATCACATGCAGCAGATGCAGTTCGGCATCAAACTGCTCGACGAGCGCCAGCGCATACTCCCGGGCTTCCTCGGACGCTCCGCTGAAATCGGTCGGGAACAGAATGCGTTTCAACTGGATCATGTCCAGGCCTCCCGAGGCCGCACAGGCGGACGATCGCAAGCCAGGTGCGACTCAGCGCCTGTCGTCGATCATCCAACGTGAATCGACATCGATCTTCGCACAAAGTGTGCCAGTCCGCGCGGATGCGCGCTTGCCGGCTGATTGGCCGACTTCGGTGGGGGCGCCGGCAGTCAGGAGTGTGCACTTTGCACGCGCCGGGTGACAAGGACGCGTGCGGAATCGCCCACTGGATGGCAGATGGCGAATGGTCGGGAGCGGCCCGAATTGCCGGACTACTGCCTCCCGAACGTGGCGTGTGCCTGGGCAAACTCGTGGCTCACGATGGCCCCCGCCAGCGAGAGTTCCAGACCGAACGCGGCAGCGCAGATGATTTCGGCCAGCTTCTTCGACGAGTCCCGCCCCTCGCAGCCGAGCAATTGCAGGTTGGCCCGCTGCTGATGCAGCCGCGTCGCCCCGCCGACGGTGCCGACCGTGAGCGACGGGAGGCTGAGCGAGGCCACCAGGTCGTCGCCGTCCTGTTCGCCGTGGCAGATGCCGATTGAATTCTCGGCGACGCACGCCACGTCCTGACCCGTCGCCAGGTACAGCGCCGCCAGCGTGTTGGCCAGGTGCATGTTGAGGCCGA
This sequence comes from uncultured Planctomycetaceae bacterium, assembly GCA_964633565.1. Taxonomy (GTDB): domain Bacteria; phylum Planctomycetota; class Planctomycetia; order Planctomycetales; family Planctomycetaceae; genus CAZWGW01. The sequence continues at coordinate 20,122 of CAZWGW010000017.1, read as the reverse complement.
GCACCCCCGCAAGCTGCGAACCGATATGCAGGTCGGTGAAGCAGGCCGCCATCTCGGCCGCCGTCGTGCGCAGCAGTCGTTTGAGCACGCTCCCGCGAACGCGGCAATGGGCGATCACATGATGTCCGCGGCCGTGCAACAGCGCGCGGAAGGCCGGGTTCTTGTCGCCGCTGAAGTTGCTTTCGATGAGATAATGAAACGGCTTCTCCGCGGGGAACTGTTTCTGGATCAACTGGCAGGCCGCCTCGGTGGCCAGCGTCACCATGTTCTGCCCCGCTGCTTCCGCCGTGTGGTAGACGAAATCAAGGATGACCCGGTTGTGGATCGGATGCCGTTCGATCCGCAGCAGATTGCCGTGCCGCGTCGTCGATTCCGCCGCAGCCCGGATCGCGGCGGCGTTCTGATCGACCCAGTCGAGGAATCGGGCGGCGTCGACGTGGTCTTCGAAGTCGAAGATGGGACATCGCGACAGTTCCTGCTTGATGTGCCGCGTGTGGATGCCCCCCGACATGTACGTCGCCAGGAGGCCCCGCGTCATCGACAACGCCAGCGTCCCCTCAAGCGTGCACAGCGGGACGTAGAATTCTCCCTGTGCGTACCGCCCGTGGATGCGGAGCGGCCCGGCAACGCTCAGCGGTACGCCGACGTAGCCGATCTGATTTTCGTTCAGCCCCTCGAGATGCTCGGGATCGTCAAGCGCAAAGGGGGGCAGGGTGACGCCGGTCCGCTGGGCCAGCCACTGCCGCCGCGCTTCCACATCGTCCGCGGTATATCCGCGGGGCGGCGTCAACTTGCCGCCGGTCGGTCCTGATTCTGCCATCTACCCGCCGGTCCTGGTCGCACGTTCGTGCCGGCGCACGCCGGCCGCAACGGAACCACTGTACCGCGGGGGATGGGCAATCGCGAACGAAAACCGCGCCCGAAATGCCGCGTGGATCGATGAGACGCGGCTGTCATGCCGGAAATCGGCGCATTTGGACCAGGCCGACCGGCTATGGCTTTTCCGACGCGGGCCGCAGCGTGAAATTGATCTCCACGGGCCGCCCGGGACGCACGATGCGGCGTGACTTCGGATCGCCTTCGTCTGCCGCCGGCGGCCCGTCCGACATTTGCAGCGATGCACCTTCGGCCGGATCTTTGAGGACGAACCCGTCCCGCAACAGGTACACTATGGCTGCCTGCGTCCCCACGCCGCGCGGCGCTTCGGGAGAGATCCGGGTTGCATACCCACCGACGAAGTGCACCTTGAACCGGCCGTCGGCGTCCGTCTTCCCGCTGCCGCCGCGCATCAGCGTCCCCGCACCGGTGCTGACGGTGATTTGTGCGTCTGGCACGGGGTCTCCATTCTGGTCACTGACGCGGCCGTAGACCCAGTAGGGCCAGCGATCCTCGATCTGCTGCTCGGTCAGGCGCTCGCGTGGAATCGCGACGGTGATCACCGATTCGGGCGTTGCATCGATTCGGAACGGCACGCGCTCCGTCAGGGGTCCATACGCAATCCGGCTGCCGACGTCTTCGTGCCGATCAAAGATGCGCAGCGCGTACTCGCCCGGGACGAGCCCCCGATACGTCTTCCGCCCCGTCTCGCCGCCGTAGAGTCCGTGATTGCCGTTGCCGGTGGTGATCGGGAGTCCGTCGCTGCGGAACAGTGTCACAGGTACGTCATCGAGGGGTTCGCGCGACTCGGCGTCGACAAAATGGACCACCAGCACACGATCTCCGGCAATGGTGACGGGCACCGTCTGCGCGCCAGAGTCCTCTGTAACTGTGACGGCGGCGCTCGCTCCGAACGGGGTCGGATCGGCGCGGGACCAGTCGTTCTCCGACCAGGGATGGACGGAGACGCGGTATTCGCCGGGCGCAACGTCTGCAAACAGGAACCGAAGCGTCGTTGTGTCAGTATGCTGTGGTTTCTGCCACGCGGCCTCTCGCCAGAGGGTTCGTGACGCCGGGTCATACCAGTCGGAGTCGTACATCGTCTCGCTCGCCTCGGCCCCTTCCTCGGCCCGCCGCCAGAGACGCGCGACGAGGCTGCGCGGGGTGACGCCGTCGGCGAATCGCGCTTCGACCGTGAGCGTCAACTGATCGACCTTTTTCTGCTCGCCGGCCGTAATGGACTTATCGTCGCGACCCGGAGCGGGCGATTGACTTTCGCCGCCGGGGGGATCGTCACCGGGCTGTGCTGCGGGCTGACGATCGTCGGACGGTGGCTGCTGACGCGGTATCGGCGATTCGTCCGTGCCCGCGCGATTCAATTCGATCTCCACCTCTTCCGGTTCGCCATCCGCGGACACCGTCACCGTGGCCGAGCCGACCCAACTCAGTTCGATGTCAACGGGCCGCACGCGCTCCTGCTCCGTGAGCCGGCGATAGGCATGGGAGTAGAGCTTGTACGTCCCGGGTTCGAGCGGCTCCGTGACGAACCGGCCGTCGGGATGCACTGGTGCAACGTCATAAGTGGGATCCCGAAAACCATTCTGCGAAAACTCAGGGTCCGGAGCATCAGCCGCGCGCACCAGGACACAAGCGAATGTCTCATCGTCTGAAGGACGCCCGGGCGCCTGACTGTCACCGCCACCGCTGAATGGACCGACAAGGGTCTCCAGTCCAACGATCCGGCCGCGGACCCGATGGCCGGCGCCTCGCGAAAATCGCGTCGCCGTTTGTTTCTCTGCGGAGACTTGAATCTCACGATAATCCAGCGCGTATTGACGTGTGAAATCCGGGAACCGGATCGGCCGGACGCGCCATAACTGGTACATGCCCGGGATCATGTTGCGGAATTCGGTCTGCTGTCCATTGGCCGCTTTGACGTCCCGGGTGTCGAGCAACACCCCGGGCCGTGGCTCGTCCGTTTTGAAGAGGTTCCAGTGAAATGTGTATTGCGCTGCGCCACCTGAAATCCGGCAGTCGAGCAGCAGGCTGCCGGTCGGTTGCTCGGCGAGCGTGAAAAAGAGGTCTTTAGCGCCGTCGGCCTTCCGAACCCACGTCCACACCTGCGGTTTGTAACCATCCGCCGCAACGAGAAACGCCGTCTCGTCTGCCAGCAGGTCCGCCAACGGCCAGAGCAACTCCCCATCCCGGCCGGTGCGGGCATCGTTCTCCTGCCACGTCGGCTGGTCCGGGTCGCCGACCATCCGCCGATACCCCGGCATCACGCGGAACTTCGCGATCGCCTTCTGTCCCGACTGGTCGAACACATTGAACCGGATCGAGGACTGGAGGTCGGCGGCAGGCTGCGGATAGATCCTGCAGTCGGGTAGCGCCGCACGCAGTCGATTCAAGCCGCCTGGGGAGATCCTTGTCCAGTCGAGGACCAGTGTCTTGAGACTCTTGAATTGCAGAAGATGTTCCAGACCGGCGTCGGAGACCATCGTCCGCCCCAACCGCAAGTCGCGCAGACTGGTCAAGCCGCTCAATATTTCCAGTCCTGCGTCGGTGACGGCTGTACCACCGAGATCGAGCGTGTTGAGTTTGCCCAGCGTCTGCAGGTGCACGAGCCCCTCGTCGGTAATGCCGGTTTCGCTGAGGAGCAACATATTGAGCCGCGTCAGTCCCGCGAGATGAGCGAGTCCTGCGTCCGTAATTCGCGTCCCGTGCAATTCCAGGATCTCCAGGCGCGACAGATCCTCGAAGTGGAACACCCCCGCATCGGTGACCCTGGTTTTCGTGAGGGCCAGCGACCCGAGGTTGGACAACCCCTTCAGGTGTTCGAGTCCGGCATCGGTCACTCCGGTGCCGGTCAGCACGACTTCGAGCAGACTGGTCAGTGGCTCCAGTGACGCCAGATCGGCGTCAACGACGTCGGGCTTCTCAAAGAAGCTGACGGCAATCACGGGCTTGTCGGGACTGTTGTCGTCGTATTGGACCTTCCCGCCGAGTTTCTCGATGGCCGCGATGGCGGCGGCCCGTGACGCCGCCGCAGTATCGGTCGCCTGCGGCGCCTGCGTGTCGCGCAGCGTCACCTCAACCTCCGGGGCAGCGCCATTCTCGGGCACCGTGACCTTCGCCGCGCCGCGATAGCGCGGCTCCGGGATGCCCGTGCGATTCAGTTCTTCCTGTCGGAAAGGTGCGTAGGCCTCGACGAGGATCACGTATTTGCCGGGAGAGAGCGGCTCGGTCGTGAATCGACCCTCCGCGTCCGAATGCCGCGCATCGTAGATCGTCGTATTCAGGTCGTTCAGCGACTCCGGGTCCGTGGCGTTCTCCGAGCCGACGCAGACGATCACCTTGTCCAGACCGAACTTCTTCACCCCCTCCACTCGACCGCTGACCGGCTTCCCGTTGGGCCGGACAAAATCGATCGTCTTCGTTTCTCCCGCCTGCAATTTGAACCGATGGCGATCGAGAAACAGGCCCGTGTGAATCCGGCTCATGCCGACCCCACCGATTTCAACCTGCCGGTAACGCGCGACCTGATAGTCGCCCGAGTCCAGGTCCGGCAGCGTGAGCGTCCCGCCGTTTTGCAGTAGATTGAATTTCGTCAGGCCGACCTCTTCGGTCCCGATGTCCCCCTTGCCGTTGACGTCCTGGACGTAAATCCGCGTCTGCGGTTCGGCATCGCGAATGTTGTAGGTGACGACAATTCTCGCCGACTGCGGCATCGTGTCGGCCTGCGGCTTTTTGCGTTGCATGGCAATCCGCCGGAACGTGTCGCGGGCCGATTTTGGGTCGTCGCGCAGGATCTGTGCGAGCGGCACCTGTTCCGGCGGGCTGAGCAGTTCATAGTCGGGATGACCGACACCCCACTGCACGATCAGCTTGCCGCGATCGGGATGCGCGAAGCTCCGTTCCGGGATGAGGAACTGGAAGCGGCTGGTGGCCTTCGGACCCCAGATCAGGTTATCGATCGTGTCTTCGGGCGCGTCGGCGGTGGCGGGCTGTTTGAAGAGGATGTGGATCGTGAATCCGTCTCCTGGGATGGGCTGGCCGGTGGCGGCGTCGACGAGGAGGCAGTCGAATGGTTCAAAGACCGTCGGGACAGCAGCAGCTCCATGTGCCTCATCAATCGCCGCGTGTCGATGCGGTGTATCGTGGTCATGCGCCGCGTCATTGTCATCCGTCCCGACCAGCAGTTGACAGTCCGGTTTTTGCGCCCGAAACGCCTCAATGCCCTGCGGAGTGATCGCGCCCGTCGCGTACCGCAGATCGAGCAACTTCAGGAGAGGCAGATTCGTCAGTTCCAGCAATCCCGCGTCGCTGACCCGACTGCCGCGCAGCGCCAGTTTCTGCAGCGACTGTATGTTCAGGAGATGCTGAATGCCCTCGTCGGTCACTTCACCCGCCCACAGTTCCAGGTCTTCGAGATGCGGCAGCCCTGCGAATGCTGCCAACGTCCCATCCGTCGCGTTCGCATAACGAAAGCTCCGAAGAGATGGCAGCCGGCCAATCACCCGGGCGGCCTGCGGCGTCAGGTCGATGCACTGCAGTTCCAGCGATTCCAGTTCGGCCATCTCGCTGAGCGCCTGTACGCCACGTTCGGAAACGGCGCTGTTGATGACCTTGAGCGTTTTCAGTTTCGTGAGACCGGACAGTTGTTCGAGCATCCGATCGGTGAGGATTGCCGCCTCGATAATGTGTTCCATTCTCGAATGGCTCAGACCGTAGCGGTCGGCCCAAGTGCGCTCCGCAGCGGTCATTTCGCCGATCAATTCCAGTCGTTTCGTCGATGATTCCTCAAACGTCGAGAACATCACATCGAGATGCTCCAACCCGATGGCGTCTTTGAGCAGCGCCACATCGGGAGGCAGGCACTTCGAATTCGCAATCTCCACACGCCGCAGATTCTTCATGCGGGCTACCTGCTGAAACGCTTCGCCGCGCATGTCGCTGGCAACCACGCTCACACGCTTCAATGACCCCAGATGGGCGATCAGCGGCCATGCCTCAGCCGGCACGTTCCAGAAATCGGCTGAGCGCACTGGCCTGGCGATCTGCGCGCGCAGCTCGACCATCTGGTCCGCATTCGGCCAGCGTCCACGTTCAAGCATTTCCAGGTGCCGCCTCAAGTGAGGCCGCTCGACACCATAGATTGGAAAGTTCAATTCTTGCAGTCCGTCCCACGCGTCCTGCTCCTCTGCCGACATGAATTCACCACCGATGTAAGTCAGGCCGTCGGCGCCGGCACCCCGCACATTGATGCACAGCACCGCCCAGACGCCTGCCAGCAGCAACAGCGCCAAACCGGCGGCAATGCCACCGGTGGCCGCTAACCGCGGCACCCGGCGATCGCGATCTTTGAGCAGCAGCCGGCGGACGCGCGACAACAGTGAACCATCCGCGGCGCCGACAGCCAGTCCCAGGCTCGGGCCGCGCAGCTCCTCGATCGCGAGCAGCGCCCGGCTATATGCCGCGCGGTCGCCCAAAGCAGCCACAGCCATGTCGTCGCAGCAGTTTTCCCGCTCATTCCGGACCTGCCGCGACATCCACCACACCACCGGGTGAAAGAAGAACACGGTCTCCACGAGCGTCTGCAGCAGATTGACCAGAAAATCGTGCCGCCGGACATGTGCTAATTCGTGTGCAATGATCGCCTCCAGTTGCGACGGTGGCAGCTCTGCCAGCACGCCGACAGGCAGCAGGATTGCCGGCCGCAGATAGCCGACCACCACCGGAACCTGCACCAGCGTTGACTGCAGGATCGAAACGGCGCGCCGCACGCCGAGCCGGTCGGCAACGCTCTGCAGCGCCGACTCGACGTCGCCCGGCACAGTGCAGAGTCCATTCCGCTGCAGTTGTCGCAGCCTGCGCCAGCTCAGCAGCGGCCTGAGTGCAAATGCCAGCACGCCAATGCACCATGCCAGGACGATCGAACGCAGCCACGGACGCAGTCTCCGTTCGAGCGCCACCTGCCACGGTGTTGTCTCCACTGGAGTCTTCGCCTTTGCGTCAACATGGTTGGCTGCGGCCGCGGCAACGTCGGTCACCTGCGAGTGTCTCTCTGGGGTTGGTTCCGGCCCCGGCATCGTGCCGCCGGTCGATGCCGCCAGGACATTGTGTTGAGGGGCGGCCGGCGTTTCCGCTGCAACGTCACTGTGCGGCAACATCGCCCACGTCACGATCGGGGCTGCGACGACGGTGCCAATCGCCAGCAGTCCGGCCAGGTATCGAACCGTCGCCGACGCGCGGCGGAATACGAAAAGTGCCACAAACAGCGCCAACCCGACGGCGGCGAACTGCCACACAGAGTGCAGCAGCACCCACCCGACCTGTTCTACGAGTGACGGGGTGAAAGTTGTCGTCATGGCGCGGTCCCTTCCATTTCATCCAGCAGGCGGCGAATCTCGTCCCGCTCGGCCTGCGTCGCCTTGCCGGACGAGAGCGCCTGCAGCACGAGGCTCATCGCGGAGCCTTCGTAGACCTTCTCGATCAGGTCCGAGAGCATCCGCTTTCCGGCGCGTTCCCGCGTCAGCGTCGCTCGGTAGACATGCGGCTGGGCCTGCTCGTCCCGCCTCACCAGCCCCTTCTGCAACATGACCGCCAGCATTTTGACGGTCGTCGAGTAGTTGGTTCCCTTTGCGGCCTGGAGCCGGCTGTGGATTTCGCGGACGGGGCTGGGGCCGAGGTCCCAGAGGACCCTCAGGATCTGAAGTTCGACTTCCGTGGGCTGGGAAGAGGCAGGGCGCGGCATGGGACGTTCCAGGGGCGTTGGCAGCAGGTCAGCGAAATTCTTCGCTACCGGGCCAGTATAGCGAAATCTTTCGCTGCGGCAAGCGGGGCTTGCCAGGATTCGCGCATGGCCGCCTAGGCAGCGCAGTACGGCTCGTCGACAACCGGCAGCAGGATGGCGAACGTCGTTCCCACTCCCACTTCGCTGGAAACAGAGATATGGCCTCCGCTCTGTTTGACGATCCCGTAGACGGTCGCCAGACCCAGGCCGCTGCCGGCGACTGCTTTCTTCGTTGAATAGAACGGTTCGAAGATCCGGGACTGCACGTCCGCAGGAATGCCACAACCCGTGTCGCTGACGGCCAACTCGACATAGCGGCCAGCCTCGGCGTCGGCCAGGAACCCGCGCTCCCGTCGCACATTGCGGGTCTCAATCATCAGCCGACCGCCGTGCGGCATCGCGTCACGCGCATTCACCGCGAGGTTCACGATGACCTGCTCCATCCTGCTCGGATCGACCAGCACTGGGCAGAGCGGCGCCGCCAGCGTCGTCGTCAGTTCGATCTCATCGCCGATCAGCCGTTTCAGCAACTTGTCCACGCCGGTCACCACGGTGTTGAGGTCGAGCACGCTCGGCGCGAGCATCTGCCCGCGGCTGAACGCCACGAGTTGCCGGGTGAGCGTCGCAGCGCGCTCGGCCGCCTGACGGATTTCGTCGACGTGCGGCCGCAGTCGATCGTTGGCCGGTAGGCCTGCGGTCAGCACGGCACTGTAGTTGTAGATCACTGACAGCAGGTTGTTGAAGTCGTGCGCGATTCCCCCCGCCAGTTTCCCGACGGCCTCCAGTTTCTGTGCCTGACGCAATTGCTCCTCAAGGTGCACGCGTTCGGAAATGTCCGACAACGAGCCGATAATCTCCCGGGGTCGGCCATCCGCGTCGCGCAACAGGCGCTGCTCGTCACGGACCCAGAGGTATGCGCCGTCCTTCCGCCGAAAACGGAATTCCAGGGTTCGCTGGTCGAAGTCATTCGGCAGGGCATGCGCCGCGCGGATCCGGTCCCGATCATCCGGATGGACCTGCGCGAGCCGCCAGTCACTCTCCAGGATTTCGCCGGCGCAATACCCGGTCAGCGACTCGATGTTATCGCTGACCCAGGTCAGACGGAAGTCGTCGCCATCAACGGCCACGGCATAGATCACCACCGGACTGCTGGAGACGAACCGCCGGACTGCATTCTGCGCCCGGGTGCGTTCGACGAACTGGCCGAGTTGCTGACCGATCGTGCGAAACAGCTTGTCGCGTAATGGATCGGGACGGCCAGGATTCCGGCCGGCGAAACCAACGACACCCAGGACCTGGCCGTGAAGCAGAATGGGAAAGGCATACGCGCTGACCAACCCCGCGTGCGCGAACAGGGGAGACCGGACGCAGTTGCGGTCGCACGCGATGTCGGCCACGTCAACCAGGCGGCCCGTGGCCCACACCTGTCCGGGGAGTCCGACGCCCCGAACCAGTGTCAATGTGCGGGTCCGCTCCGCCAGTTCCGTCGGCAACGACTCCGGTCGATGCCAGACATCGACGCTCCGCAGGACGTTCATGGTTTCGTCGATCTGCCAGATCTCGCCGAAGTCCCATGCCTCGCATTCGCACAGGGCCTGCAGGATCCTCGGCGTCGCGGTGCTCAGCGAGTCGGACTCGGCCAGCGCCTGGCTGACCGCCGTCTGAGTTGCCAGCCTCCGTTCCGCGCGTCTCCGTTCCGTCACGTCGAGCATGGCGCCGATCATTCGTTTCGCCTTGCCGTCCCCGTCGCGGGCGATGAAGGCGCGATCAAAGACGTCCGCGTAAGTCCCATCAGCGCGCCGGAAACGATACTCGCCGACCCACCGGTCTGCCGTCCCCTGAATGGCGGCAAACAGGCTGTTCGTCACCCGCTGACGTTCTTCCGGATGAATCCGCTCGACGGCCCAGTTCCAGCCGTTGTCTCCCTCCCGGGGACGTGGGCCGAACAGGTCGTCATACGTCTGGTTCCACCAGACGGCGCCGGACCGCAGGTCGTAATCCCAGACCCCCTCATTCGACGCCCGCACGCAAAGCGCGTGACGCTCCTCGCTCTCCCGCAGCGCTTCTTCAGCGGCCTTGCGTTCGGTAATGTCGACCGAGAAACCGAGCACCCCGACGATCTCGCCGGCATCGCTGCGGTAGGGGAGCTTGTCGGTCTGCAACCACCGCGTTCCGGATAGCGTCGTCAACGGCTCAACAATCCCCCTCTTTGGCCGGCCGCTCTCGATCACTTCCCGATCGTCGCAGGCATATTGTTCGCTGTGCGGTGATCCCGCCTCGGAGTCGGTGCGGCCCTCCAACTCCGTCCGCGAAAGGCCCGTAATCCGCAGCGCTTCGGCGTTGACGCGGAGCAGCCGCTGCTGCCGGTCCTTGAAGAAGATGAGTGCCGGGACGGTGTCCAGGATCAGTTGCAACTCGCGGCGCTGCCGCTCGAGTTCGACCTGAGTTCGCTTCTGGTCATCGATATCGGTTGCTGTCCCGCACCATTCGATCAGGTCCCCCTCGGCATCGAAAATGGGCACGTTCTGGGCCATGAACCAGCGGTAGGGGCCGCCCGTCGACGGGCGCATCCGGTATTCGAACTCGTACAACCGCGGGGCCTGCAGCACCTCGTTCCAGCCGGCCAGCACGCCCGAAATGTCATCGGGGTGGATCACCTGCTGCACGTCGTCCGGCGTACACGTCGTGAGACCGCTGTACTCGGTCCAGCGGCGATTGAGATACGTGACATCACCGCTCGGATCGGCAATCCAGACGATCTGCCGAATGGCGTTCGCCAGGTGCCGGAACCGCTCTTCACTGGCCTGAATGGCCCGTGCGGCGTTCTTCTGTTCCGTTACGTCCTGCAGCACGGCGACGAGCGCCGGACCGCCGTCTTCGGACGGGATCAGGGACGTCGAGATGGACAGCACTCTCTGCGCGCCGTCCTTGCGCGTAATCTCCCATTCCTCGGCCCGCGACTCGTCGCCCATACGGATTTCCGCCAATCGGGTCAGGGCGCGCGACAACAACTCCGGCTCGGGAAACAGCACGCGTTGCCAGCCGAGATCGTTGATTTCCTCTCGCGTGTAACCGGTGATCTCCACCATCCGTTCGTTCCAGATGGAGAACTGCAGTCGGGGATGCTCGTCGGCGAGCGAGCAGGCACAGATCCCCTCGCCCGCCGTGCGGATGATCGCCTCGCGAAACAGATGGCTTTTGCGAATCGCCTCCTCGGCACGCGTGCGGGCCTGCCGAGTCCGCAACACGGTGATGCCGTAGGACAGGTCGTCGGCCAGGTCGCGGAGCAGCGCCAGTTCGTCGGCAGTGAACGAGTGGTGCTCGCGCGAGTAAATCACGAACGCCCCGTATGTCCGGTCTTCGGCCTGGAGCGGCAGCGCACAGGCCGCGACGTGCACTTCACGGACGGCAATCTCGTGCCACGGTTCCATTCGCGGGTCGCTGCGCACATCCGGCACGACGCACATCTCACCCGTGCGAATGGCAACGCCGGTCGGCCCCCGGCCTCGCGGCACATCCGCCCAGGTGAGGTTCAGGCTTTCGACGAACCCGGGCGGCCTCCCCACCAGTGCCACGGCACGCACGCTTTGCTCCGTGTCGTATTCCGCTTTTCCGACCCACGCCACTTCATAGCCGCCGACGTCCACTGCGATCCGGCAAACCTCCTGCAGGAACGCCGTTTCATCCGTCGCATGGAGCAGCGCCTGGTTGCAGCCGCTTATCATGCGCAGTGCGCGGTTCACTCCGTGCAGTGCCGCCTCGAATGTCCGCAGGCGTTCTTCACTGCGCTGCCGGGCCTGCTCCCTCTTCTTGCACTCAGTGATGTCCAGGATGACGTTGACCGCGCCGGTCAGCTTCCCCGCGTCGTTGTGCAGCGGCGAAATGTGCACCAGTCCGGTCCGCCGCACGCCGTCCGGCCGTTCGAACACAACTTCCAGGTCCTTGTAGGCGCGGTCCTGCTCCAGCGCCAGGGCCATCCAGCACCGCTCCACCGGAATCGGTGCACCGTCGGCTGCAAACAGCCGATACGAGCCGCAGAAGCGGTCCGCGGCATCATTCAGCCGCGGCGCGCGACCCCAGAATTGCTCGGCGTGCCGGTTAAAGCAGGTGATCAACCCGTCGGCGTCGCAGGTGTAAGCCGGCACCGGAAGCGTGTCCAGCCATTGATGACCATCCCTTGTACACCTCCGTGCCGCACGCTCCGGCGGGAGCGACTGGGCGTTCCGCATCTCCGCTGTTCTCCCAGGTCCGACCGTCGCGCAAAATTGACGCGCGCGTCATCGCACATGGCCTGCAAGAGTCTGGCATCAACATGATCCACCTGGTCGCAGAGTATACCGAAAGGTCATCGCAGCACATACCCTGATGGCAGCGACGCCGGGGAGCGCGGGGATGACACCGCAGTTCCGGGGTCACGCACCCCGGCTTCCGTTGCTGGTCGGCGGACGCGGCTGCCGTGGGACGACGCGTCGTTTCGACGCCACGCCGGGACCTACTTCGCCGGCAGCAACTTGGCAGCCAGCGGCAGCAGCGATTTCAGCCGCGCGGCGCCGACGTTGTGGATCAGATCGACCAGGTCGACGCCCATTGTCCAGAAGCCGCCTCCCAGCGGCTCAAGACGGCGCTTTCGCCCGAGCAGGTACAGGGGCTCCGGCATCGCCGGATGATGGAGCCAGAATCCCAGGACGAACTCGTCCGCCCGCAACGGTTGGGAGAGCACCAGCGCCACGCCATTTTCGCTCAGGTCTCGCGTGATCACGAACGTGTGTTCGTCGATGACCGGACGCCCCCCCTGCCAGGGGCAGAGCAGCGCCGGTAATGTGCGATTGCTCCGCCGGCTGCGACGAACGCCCAACTCTTCGCCGCCGTAATTGGGTGTCGTCAAATTGCACAGCCGCCGGATGCAGCGATCCAGTTCATCCTGAGACTTCTTTTTTGCCAGAAAGGCAAACATCGCGGGGGCCTCCGGGGTGTCCGGACCCTTGAACCTACGTCAGAAACCCCGTGCGGGAACCCGGATTTGTCCAGCGTGGGCGCGACTTCGGTGACATCGTAACCTGTGCAACGATCGCTCGACTCGCACGGCGGACGTGGCGTCGCGCAAGGCGTTACAGTTCTTGCCGACGATAGAGTCGTCGCAGGTGGACCGCGGGAGTTTGTCGGATTGGCAATTCCGACCTGCGGGACCAACGAACGCCTGCGTGCGACGCAAGCAGTCATCAGTCTGCGAGCGGTACACGATATTCCACGGAGAGCTCTGAGTCGTCGACGGCGTCAAGGAACTGTTGCCAGACCGCAGCCGGGGTCGAGCCGGGCCGCTTCAGCTTGTCCACCGGTCGATCTCCGCGCAGCACCCGGCCGAGAGTTCGTTCCTGCAGTGCGTCGTACAGCGGCGGAAACGGCATTTTCCACTCGTGCGGTTTCTGGCTCAGCGCCAGCTTTTCGTCGACCGGGATCATCGCCGCCAGTTCGGGGCTGGTCATCAGCTCCAGCCCCTGGCCGCGCAACGTCGCATTGTGGCTCCCGTGGTGGCCCACCTTGTACAGGACCGTGCGGCGGAGCAGGTCTTCCGTGGTGACCCGCTTTCGCCGCCCTGAGCCGTCAGAAACCCGCCAGCCCGGCAGTTGATGCCACGACAGCCAGTTTCCGACCTGGGCGTCCCCCGGAAAGAGCAGTACGCGGCCGCTCTCGACCAGCTCGATCGCCAGCACCAGGCTGGTGTTGTTGGTGTCGCTGTCGAGTTTCAGCGCCAGGGGACCCGCCGCGTCCAGCCAGTCGGACTCAATCGAGCGCCACCGCTCCTGAGGATCATAATAGCGCTCGTACGACCGCGCGGCATCTCGTTCGAGCGTCGCCCGCCGTGACTCCAGATCGGCCCGCAGCGTGTTGATCCGCAGCGCGAGTGCTTCAACCTCCGGGTCCACGACTGGCTGCCCGGCGGACGCCGCGGTTTTGGTCGACTCGCGACGCTGCTCCAGTTCGGTCTGCCGGGCCGCCAGTGCTTCAGTCCGTTTCCGGTACTCCTCCTCGTCCCCCGCCAGTTTCGTTGCCGCGTGCCTTGCTTCGTCCGGGGTGACGGTCTTCACCGCCACATCGAACGGCGCGAATGCTCCTCCCGCGCCGGCAATCTCATCACCAAGATCGATTTCCGTGTCGTCCTGCGCGGCAAGCGCCGCCACAAAGGAAGCCTCCGCGCCGGATCCCATCGCCGCCGCGTGCAATTCCGTGTAGACCTCGGGGTTCCGCTTTGACGGTGCATCCTTGAACAACAGGTCCCCCTTCGGTGGGCCGAGCACGTAGAACCGCACCCCTGGCAATCCACGCAATGTGCGCGGGGGGGCGCCCGGTTCCAGATACTCGGGCACACTTGGCGCCAGTTCGCGGACGGCCTGCAGGGCATCCGCCGTCCCCTGTCTCACGCCGAAGAACCCCAGCACGTTTCGCACATCGGCGGCCAGGAATGAATTTCGCCGCGCCCCCTGCAGGTGCTTGACCGCAAGTTGCAGCGCCTTCTGCCGACGTGTCCGCTCCCGCCTCAAGAGCTGCGCCTGCGGATCGTCCGGGGCTTCCGTCCACGCCATCCAGATGCGCCTGACCCGGATGGTCTGGAACAGATCGCGCGCCTGAATAAAGCCCGACAGGTGGTCCCAATGCTCGTGGGTGATGACCAGCAGGTCGAGCGATTTGGAAGTGAGCCGCCCGATTTCCGCCACGATCTTCCGCATCCGGTCGGCGCCGTCGGCTGTTCCCACCAGCACACCGCAGTCGATCAGCATCGAAAACGTCGTGCCTCCAGCCTTGGGGAATTGCAGCAGGAACGCATCACCGAGTCCCTGCCGGAACATCCTCACGCTCACGTGCGCGGCGTCGACCGCGGAGCGGCGACTCTGCTTCGAAGCTCCCTCGTTTCGCGCGCCCGCAGTGCCGCGGCGCGGTGCTTTACGATTCCGTTTCGGTTTTGCGGCAGACTTTTTCGCCATCGGGGATGTCTCTCGCAGGATGCCGGCGACTCATTGCCCTTCGTGCAGCATGCGAAACGGGTTGCGGCTCCGTAACGTGCGGCCGAAATAAGTTGCTGCCAGCCCAACTCCCTCTTCCGCCCCCCCGAAGAAACGCCGCGTACGTTCCAGGCGTCCCGTGCTGAGCACGTCCTTTCCGATGCAATAGCGCACCTGGTCTCGCTCCACGTCGACCAGCAGCGTGCACCCGCCGCGGAACAGGAAGTCGGCCGGCCGGCGCGTCCGCTTGGCGTCCGCCTGTTCCTGCACGCCGGGATCGAGATACGCCTTGCGCCATTGAGTCAACTCGACGACGAGATCGTTCAGCACCTCGCCGTCGGGACCGACACGCCGGGCCGGCCGGATACTGTGCACTTCAATCCGCGGCCGCCCGGTCCTGCGGCTGCGCTCGATGGACTGGACCGCGTCGGGACTGAGGGTCAGCCCCATGAAACGCAGCATGGCTTCCGGGACGGAGGAATCGTGCAACCAGGCGTGGAGTCTGCGCCGCAGTTGCTGGTTCTGTTCGAAGATCGACTGCCGCGGCTCGCGCAGGTTCCAGCGCAGCACCTTGGTCTCGTTCTCAGTCATGAACTCCGAAAGTCGGATCGCAGTCGGTTGGTCCACGGTCCCCTCCTCGACCGACTGCCACCGCACGGCCTGTTCATTGAGCGACCGGACGCTCGCGGGATAGATACCCCAGCGTCGGAACGCGTCAATCATGGCGATGCGGTAACCGAAGTCGTCGCTGGCGACCACGTCGTAGTCGGCCGTCACAATCGCTCGCAGGTAGTCGCTGAAGGTGACGTCGACGGGCGGGACGTAATCGAGCGCCCGAATGCAGATTCGCAACACGTGTCCGGCGGTCTTCTCCGCCTCCGTCGCGAGACGTTTCGCCAGGTCGATCGGCAGTCGCTCCGGCAGCGGTCCGGTGCGGCTGAGTCCCGCAATCCGGTACAGGTCGGCCGTGCGCCGCGCGTAAATCGCCAGGAATGCATCGAATACGGCCGCCACCAGGATTGCGCCGCGGGCATGCGGCTCGCGGGTCGTGCGGTAGGCCAGGGGGTCCGGCTTGTGGCGGCGCCAGGTCCCCGTCGCGTCGACGCCGCCGATCGCGTCCCGCAGGGCGGCGCGCTGACCGATGGCTTCGCCAAACTGCTGGGCGAGCTTCCCGAGAAAGTTCTCTTGTTCCAGCCTGCCCCGCGTCGTTTCCACCTGCTGGAACAGGACGCCGGGCAGGGAAAAATGCTGAAACAATGCGACGATGTCGGCAAACGCTTCGTGGAAGGCCAGCACGTCGGGGTTCGTGTTTTCGATGAAGCGGCGGTGCAGACCGTCGAGCAGCGCATGCGTCATTTCGTGAGCGATGACATCGTGCGAGAGCCCGGTAAAGATCATCCCTCCCGGCAGATTGTTCCCGGGCTCCACCAGCGAAGCGCGAAAATAGCCGAACAGCACGGCCTTTTTGTCCGGGTCATAGTACGCGTTTGCTTCGCGCAGCGCGTGCGGATAAATCCGCAGGCGGGGAACGTATTCTTCGCGAATCCTGCGGCCATCCACTCCGCTTTCGTCGGATTTCGGGTTGAGCCGGCGGTACCGCGCGGCCCACAGCGCACGCCGCCCGAGCGCCCGCTCGAAGTTGTGAATGGTCAGCATCGCCACGGCGTAGGCCATCTGCTGATGGAACGCCGGGTCCGATTCCTGGGGAGCCATGCCGTCCTGGGCGAGCAGATCGGGCCGCTCCAGGTCGACGCCCGGATAGAACACGGCGCTGGAAGGATCATAATCGACGAGTTCCAGATACTCCCCGACCGGTCCCGGCTGGAGGGGCTCCCAGGGGACCGACAACGTCACTGCATTGACGTCGGCCGTGTCCAGACTGGTTGCCAGCCCGGGATCAAACGCGAACGTTCTCAACCGACGGAACCCAGGGCGAATGCTGGCGGACATGAGCCCCCCACAAAACCGCTGTAACGTGACCGGACCAGGTGCGATTGGCCGCCGGGAAGGAAGGGAGTCGAGAGCCCGTTCAGAGGATGGGGCGCACCGTTGTCCCGCGAATCCCACGCGGCACCTTTCCAACCCTACCGCCGGTCCGCTCAGAATTCCAGTCAATTCTCCAGAGTTGGCAGGACCAGTCGCAAGCCAGTACATTCTGGTCGCGACTCCGCAACCCGATTCGATGCCTGCAGGATTCACCGCATGAAAACGGCAAGCGTTGGTATTGCAGCGACACTGATGGCGAGCCTGACAGCCGTTCGAGCGGCGGACTGGCCCCAATTCCGCGGTGAAACCGGACAGGGGCTGGCCGACGCCACAGGTCTTCCCTCGTCCTGGAGCGAAACCGAAAACGTCGCCTGGAAAGTCCCGGTCTCCGGTCTGGCGTGGTCGTCTCCGGCGGTCGTCGACGGCCGGATCTACCTTACCACCGCCGTTCCCGGCGGCAGCGAGCAGGAGCAGTCCTTGAGGGCGCTGTGTCTGGACGCCGCCTCCGGCGGAACGGTCTGGGAGCACGAACTGTTCCAGCAGCGCGGCGACGTCGAGATCCACAAGAAGAACAGCCACGCCAGCCCGACGCCGCTGATCGAGGAGCGGCGCGTCTATGTGCACTTCGGCCCGCACGGTACGGCCTGCCTCACGACCGACGGCAAGGTGGTGTGGAAGACGCAGGAACTGACGTACGGTCCCCGGCACGGTACCGGCGCATCCCCTGCCGTCGCCGACGACCTGCTCATCATTCCGTGCGACGGCTGGGACGTGCAGTACGTCGTCGGACTCGAGAAGGCGACCGGACACATCCGCTGGAAGACGCCGCGCGACACCAATCCGACCAAAGGCTTCTCGTTTGCGACACCGCTGATCATTGACGCCGGCGGCCGACGGCAGGCGGTCTGTCCGGCGAGCGACGCCGTCTTCGCCTACGAACCGGCCACGGGCAAGGAGATCTGGCGCGTGCGCTACGGCGACGGCTACTCGCTGATTCCGCGGCCGCTGTTTGCCCATGGCCTCGTCTACGTCTGCACCGGGTACAACACGCCGCTGCTGCTGGCAATCGATCCGAGCGGACGCGGCGACGTAACGGATTCCCATGTGAAGTGGAGCACGAAGTTCGCTGTCCCGCACAGCGCCTCGCCGCTGATCGTTGGCGATGAGTTGTATATGGTCGCCGACGGGGGAACAGCACTGGCAGCAGCGCGTGGGGGAGGCGTTCTCAGCGTCGCCGGTGTTTGCCGACGGCAAGATCTACTTCCAGGACGAATACGGGCACGCCACGGTCATTCAACCGGGGACGGAGTATCGCGAACTCGCGCAAAACACGTTTGCCGATGGGGCGCGGACGTATGCCTCGTACGCCGTCGCGGACGGTGCGCTGTTTGTGCGGAGCGAATCGCATCTGTATCGCATCCAGTCGGCCGGTCCCTGAATGCTGCGTGCCGCATGGAAAGCCGCCTGCATTTCGACATCGCCGCGCAGCCGGACTTGACCACGTGCGGTCCCACCTGCCTGCACGCCGTTTATCAATACTTCGGCGACAACGTGCCGTTGGCGCAGTTGGCGGCGGAGACTCCGCGGCTGGAGCAGGGGGGGACGCTGGCCGTCCTGCTTGGTTGTCACGCGCTGCGGCGAGGCTACCGGGCCACGATCTACACCTTTAATCTGCACCTGTTTGATCCAACCTGGTTCCGCCCCGGAGCGCCGTCGTTGGCCGAACGGATTGAGGCCCAGATGCACTTCAAGGACGACCCGAAACTGCAGGCCGCCTCGCGCGGTTATCTGGACTTCCTGCGGCTGGGCGGGTCGGTCCGCATGCAGGACATGACCGGAAACCTGTTGCGGCGCTACCTGAAGAAGTCGGTCCCTGTATTGACGGGCCTCTCGGCAACGTACCTGTACAACGAGCCGCGCGAGGCGGGGGTGCCGAGCGCACCGGACGACGTGCGCGGCGTCCCGCAGGGACATTTCGTCGTGCTGTGTGGCTATGATCCGCAAGAGCGGACCGTGCTTGTGGCCGACCCGCTGCAACCGAATCCGCTCTCCCGCAATGAGCAGAAGTACGTCGTCGAACTGGACCATCTGATCTGCGCCATCATGCTGGGAATCGTGACCTACGACGCCAATCTCCTTATCATCCAGCCCAGGGAGCCTCGCGACGCCGCGCGCGGGCCCGGCGGCGTCGCCTGACCTTGCGTCATGTCCACGCTGATCGTCGTCAATTCGCCGCAGGACTGGCCGTTCGACATCCCGGACGTCGACGTCGTCGATGCATGGTCGTACCTCACCGAGCACGCCTACAGCGAGTTGCGCGGAACGCGGGTCCTCAACCTGTGCCGATCGTACAGGTACCAGACGACCGGCTACTACGTCTCGCTGCTGGCGGAGGCCCGCGGCCACAAGCCGCTCCCCAGCATCCAGACGCTGCAGGACCTCAAGTCGCAGTCGATGATCCGCATCGTGTCGGACGACCTCGACGACGAAATCCAGAAGAGCCTGGGTGCGCTGCTGTCGGACGAGTTTACGCTCAGCATCTATTTCGGCCGCAACGTCGCCAAGCGCTACGACCGGTTGGCGCTCCTGCTGTTCAACCTGTTCCAGGCGCCGCTGCTGCGCGTCAAGTTCGCCCGGCAGCCAAACTCGAAGTGGCAGATCCGCAGCGTGCGGGCGATCCCGGGGAACGACGTCCCAGAGGGGCACCGCGATTTCGTGGCGGAAGCGGCCCGGCGGCACTTTTCCGGACGCAGTGTCAGCCGCCCGAATCGCGCCCGGACCCGCTACGACCTGGCGATCCTCTGGAACGAGGCCGATGGCGACGACTCCCCCTCCAACCCGGCCGCGATCAAAAAGTTCTCGAAAGCAGCCCTGTCGCTCGGGCTGGCGACCGAAGTGATCGGCAAGGACGACTACGGCCGGCTCCCTGAGTTCGATGGCCTGTTCATCCGCGAAACAACCGTTGTCAATCACCACACCTATCGCTTTGCGCGGCGGGCCGCTTCGGAAGGGCTGGTCGTGATCGACGACCCGCAGTCCATCGCGCGCTGCACGAACAAGGTCTTCCTGGCGGAATTGCTCAGCCGGCACAAGCTCCCGATGCCGAAGACGGTCGTGCTGCACCGGGAGAACGCGTCGGCCATTCAGGACGAGTTGGGCTTCCCCTGCGTCATCAAGTTGCCGGACAGCGCGTTCTCACGAGGGGTCATCAAGATCGAATCGAAGGAACTGCTCGACCTGCTGCTGCCGGAGTTCCTCGGCGAATCGGAATTGCTCGTCGCCCAGGAGTTCCTGCCGACGGACTTCGACTGGCGGATCGGCATCCTCGACCGCCGGCCGCTGTACGCCTGCAAGTACTACATGGCGAAGGGGCACTGGCAGATCATCCAGCACGAGGAAAAGGGCAACGGCCGCTACGGAAAGGCGGAAACACTGCCGGTCGAACTCGCGCCGCGCAAGGCGGTGAACC